>JASLGB010000422.1 GCA_030150315.1 Dokdonella sp.
AGGATGTCGTGGTGGGCCAGTTCGATACGGATGCGGCACTGGAGCTGGTCGTGGCCTCGACGCCGGGGCAAGTCATCGACGGTGCCACGCATGCCGTCGAGTGGTCCTACGCGGGTGGATTCGGATCCCGGCTTCTGGCCGGTCGCTTCGGTTCGGGAGACAAGCTCGGATTCGCTGCGTTCCCGGCGGCTGATCGGATCCAGATCTTCCAGTCCCAACCTTACTCCCCGGTTTCGGAGATCCCGTTGCCCGAACGTTGGGTCACTGTGGCGGCGACCGTTCGCATGGTTCCCGGCGGGCCGGACCAGATTGCTGTCGGCAATGCGATCTGGCCAACGCCGGTCACGATCTTCGATCCGCGATCATCCGCAATTCTCTATCGAACGAGTGATGACGGCCCCCGGTTGGATATCAAAGCCATCGGAGCAGGCGATCTCGATGGCGATGGCCGCATGGAGCTCGTGTTCGGCGGCATGGACGTTGGCAATTCGAGCAGCCTTCTGAAGGCGATCGATCTCGGAACTTCGGCTGTCGACTACGTCAAGCAGAATGTGCTGGGTCCGTTTTCGGCTCTGGCGCGGGGAGACCTGGATGGCAATGGCAGTCGCAGGCAGATCGCGGTACTGAGTCGTGGCGTCGGGGACTACGACATCGGCCCGATTGTTTTCGTGCTCGACAGGGACACGGGAGCGGTGCTTCGTTCCAGAGCCGTGGGTTCGCTAGATTCTTGGTCGTCATCGAATTCGCGCCTCGTGGTGGGGCAACTGGATACGGATGCGCAGGAGGAGATCGTCATTGCCTCCGATGAGGCCTACGGCAGCTTCGTCATGGTGATCGATGGCCGCACTTTGGCGGAGCAATGGCGAGTCGGTGGCCGGGCGGGGACATCGGTATTGGGCAGGTACGGGTCGGTGGGTCTCGGGCTGATCGATGTTGATGCGAATGGCAAGGACGATGTCGTCGTCGGGACGACCGATGGTCGCGTCGTCGTGCTGAAGGGTGAGAGCGGAGTCGTCCTGTGGACGTCGATAACATTGCCAGGTTCGGACTCTGGCGCTCTTACGGTGTTCAAAACTGGCGCAGGTTCGCCCCGTGTCGTCGTTGCGCGCGGAACGGGCTTGTACTTGTTCAACCTCTCCGATCATCTTCTCGTGGCAAGCGCGAGCACGACTGGCCCCACCTCAGCCATTCGCCAATGGGGCAGTGGTGCGGCGTGCCGGATCGCCGTCATGGATCGTGCTTCCGTCGCGACCCTCCATCATTGCGATACCCTGGCGGTAGTCGGGCAACAGTTGTTGCCTGAGGGAACGACCTTCTTCTGGCCACTGGATCCTGCCGGTCGCTTTCTCGCGGCCGCAGGGGGCTACCTGCAGGAAGTGGATGGTGGTGGAAACGCCTCCATCATCAGCAAGCCGATAGGGCGGCGCCTTGGCCTAGGTAACCAGGGAATTGCCGACGTTGGCCCGGCGGGACGCACCGACGTCGTCATCGGCTCCGACTACATGGTGACGAGGATCCAGGTGGCGTCGGAAAAACTGTTCGCCGACGGTTTCGACTCGCATTGAACTCCTGTGTTCCAAGAGGCGGCCCGATGACCGCAAGATACGACGCCATCCTCATCGGCGGCGGCCACAACGGCCTGGTCTGCGCGACCTATCTGGCCAGGGCCGGACTCAAGGTGCTGGTGCTGGAGCGCCGCGACGTGGTCGGCGGCGCGGCAGTGACCGCGGAATTCCATCCCGGTTTCCGCAATTCGGTCGCGTCCTACACGGTGTCCTTGCTGCAGCCGAAAGTGATGCGCGACCTCGAGCTGGATCGGCACGGGCTGCAGATCGTTCTGCGCAAGGCGAACAATTTCCTGCCGCGGCCGGATGGTTCGTACCTGCTCACCGGAGCCGGCCGCACGCGCGAGGAAGTGGCGAAGTTTTCGCGCAAGGATGCCGACGCGCTGCCCGAATACGAGCGCCGGCTCGATGTGATCGCCGACGTGCTGCGCGCGCTGGCTTTGCAGCCGCCGCCGAACGTCAGCGACGGCGGATGGCTGAAGGCGCTGCCGGAGCTGGTGCGCGCCGGCAAGCTCGGGCGTCGGCTCGGTGCGCTGGACACGACGCTGCGAAACGACCTGCTCGACCTGTTCACGATTTCCGCGGCGGAGTACCTCGACCGCTTCTTCGAGAGCGAGCCGATCAAGGCCCTGTTCGGCTTCGACGGCGTGGTCGGCAACTACGCCAGCCCGTACACGCCCGGCAGCGCGTATGTGCTGCTGCACCATGTGTTCGGCGAAGTGAATGGCGTCAAGGGCGCGTGGGGGCATGCGATCGGTGGCATGGGTGCAATCACGCAGGCGATGGCGAAGGCGGCCATCGCCGCCGGTGTCGAGATCCGCACCGGCTGCGGCGTGCGCGAAGTCGTGGTCGAAAACGGGCGTGCGGTCGGCGTCGTCACCAGCGGAAGCGATCTGCTGCGCGCGCGCGCCGTCGTCGCCAACGTGAATCCCAAGCTGTTGTACGAGCAACTGCTCGCGCCGGCCGTGGTGCCGCAGGCGACGCGCGAGCGCATGCGCCACTGGCGTTGCGGATCCGGCACGTTCCGCATGAACGTCGCGCTCGATCGCCTGCCCGATTTCAGCGCGCTGCCGGGGCAGGGCGATCATCTGACGGCGGGCATCATCCTCGCGCCGAGCCTCGACTACATGGACCGCGCGTACCTCGAGGCACGCGCACACGGCTGGTCGCGCGAACCGATCGTCGAGATGCTGATTCCCTCGGCCCTGGACGATTCGCTCGCGCCGCCCGGCCAGCATGTGGCCAGCCTGTTCTGCCAGCACGTCGCGCCCGAGTTGCCCGGCGGTGCGAGCTGGGACGATCACCGCGAGGAAGTTGCCGACCTGATGGTCGCCACCGTCGATCGCTACGCGCCGGGCTTCAAGGCGTCGGTGCTTGGTCGCCAGATCAAGTCGCCGCTCGATCTCGAACGCGACTTCGGCTTGATCGGCGGCGACATCTTCCACGGCGCCTTGTCGCTCAACCAGTTGTTCAGCGCGCGGCCCATGCTGGGGCAGGCGGATTATCGTGGCGCCCTGCCGGGTTTGTACCTGTGCGGGGCCGGCACGCACCCGGGGGGTGGCGTTACCGGCGCGCCCGGGCATAATGCCGCAGGGGTTTTGCTGCGCGACCTGCACTGACGCCGCCGTCGCGGCCGATGCAAGTGCCGAACGTGCGGCCATTCATCCCCGCAGCAGTGGCAAAAATGCGCGGTCAGTCCCGCGTTTCTTCCGGCATGCGAGAGCGGCCTTCCATCGCAAGCCGCGCCGCGAACTTCGCGGAGAGGCATCCGGATCGGCCGGCATTGGGCGCGCGGGAAAAACTCCGTGAATGTTTGTTAGAGTGGGTGGCTGACTCGCCAGCCCGTTGTCGGTAGCCTCCGACGATACCTCGCTACTCGGCAGGCCTGAACCTGCCGTCGCCCTGAATTGCGGTTCCAGACCGTACTATTCGGGCGCGCTTGTTGCGGGGTGGTTTCTCGCCAACAACGGTACCGTCGCACAACAGGGGTTGACATGTCTTCGAACAGATGGTTCGCGGTCGCGTTCTTGCGCTCGCTTGCCCGCAAGGGAGCCTTCGGGCTGGCCGCGACGCTTGGTTTCGCAAGCGGAACAGTATTTGCGGAAGGCAGCCGAGACTTGTTCCCGGCAGCGGCCTCCGACTCGACCACGGCACGCGGCACGATGAGCGTGAGCAACAACGCGTACTTTCCCGGCGGCGTGGTCAGCGGCCGGCAGTTCCTCTACGTCTACGCTCAGGCCGGCGAGTACATCCTTCTCGGGTCGCGCAATCGGACTTCGAACGGCACCGGACCGATCCGGATCTACAGTCCGCAGAATTTCGGCAACAAGGGCGCAGAAACGATTCCTTCCGACGCTTCTGCCGTTTTCATCTGCAATGGAAATGGCGGGGCCAATACCGGCAATTCAAGCGGTCGCGGTCTTATTGCCAATCGCACCCAGGAGCTGGCTGGGCCGCAGAGCGTCAGCGGCGCCAACGGCGGCGATACCAATCGCTATGCGGCCTGCTATTACCAAGCCCCAACGACCGGCATTTATGGCGTGGCTTTCTTCGGTGGCAGCGGCACGTCCGGTTCTTCAGTCGACACTCCGGCAGCAGGCACGAGTGTCACGGCATGGGATGTGACCGTACGCAGCAGTGTCACGACCTCGCTGACCGACCTGAACGGGCGCGTGTTCACCTATGCGTGGGGCGTCAATACCGGTGGCAACAACTCTTCCGCCAATTTGACGGATCGCGCCCGGCGCATCGCGACGCGGCTGTACTACGTCTCGTCCGATGGCTATCGCTACAAACAGGAATTCCGCGGCGTCGATCCGAACGCGGCTGCGTTCTATGCCAACAGCCGCGGCTTCATCGACACCAATGGCGCACCGCTGTATCGCGATTTCCGTGGGGGCAGCCATACCGTGACTGGCGGTCGTTCCGGAGCCGTAGGCATCACTGCGCAGCGGCCGGAATACCCGATTTTCTTCAGCGACGTTTCGCCGGGCGGCCCTGGCGCGGCTGAAGTCAATCGCGTCTTGACCGCGCTGGCGATTCCGCAGGCACCGCTGCCCCCCGTATTGACCAATCCGAGCTTCGTCGGCAACGTGAGCGGCCACACCTCGACCGTCAATTCGGGTGGGCTTTTCCAGTTCGACACGGTCAATACGCTGACCTACGAAATCGTCATCAAGCGCGGCTTGGTGGCACCCGGCGTGGATGCCAATCACACGACCGGCTGTCTCGACAACTACGATCCGGCCAACGTCTGCAATCGCGTCCTGACCGGCACGGCGTTGACCGGCAGCCATGCCGTGATCTGGAACGGCAGAGACAACAACAATTTTTCGTTTCCCGCCGGTACGTATCCGTTCCAGATCGTCGGTCGCAACGGTGAGATCCACTTCCCGATTGCCGACATCGAAGGCAACGTCAACGGCGGCCCGACACTGACCAAGCTCAATGGTGCCAATGTTGGAGACACCACGGTCTATTTCGATGATCGCGGTTATCTCGCAGCCAACGGTGATGCGGTCGGAACGCTCAACGGGGCGTTGTGCGGTGGTGCCGCCGGTGCGGGTCAGCCGGCTCCCACGCCCGACTATTCGTTGATCGGCATCGACTCCAATGCGCATACCGGCTCCGGCGTCAACGCGCTGTACTACCGGCATTGGGGAACGACGGCCACCAACAATGCGGGCGCCGACTGCAGCGCGAACAATCAGTTCTTCGGTGATGCCAAGGGGCTGGACTTGTGGGCCCTGGAGAAATCACAGGTTTATCAGCTGCCGATCGAAATCGTGCCGCCGAGCAACCCGGTCGACGTCGGAACGATGGTCAGCGTGACTCCGGCCGTGTTGCCGGGTGAGTCCGCCTACGGCACGTTCGTGTTCACCAATGCCGGCAGCGCCAACGCCAATGGCGTGACCTATGCGGTTGCGCTCGGCAATCCCGCGGTTCCGGCCACCTGCCCGGCGAGCGTCAACTTCACGATGGTTCCGGCAGGCGTGACGCCGACCTATCGCGGCATGTCCGATCCCAATCCGGCGCTGCGCTGCACGATCACGTTCACCGGCATGCCGACAACGCTGACCCCCGGACAGACACTGACGTTCAACTTCAATTACGTCGTGGCGCTGAGCAACCCGGGCCCGATTCCGGTCGCCACCACGATCGCGGCCACCAACGAAACGCCGAACGCGCCGGCTCCGAACCAGGCCAGCGCGCAAACCGTCGTCGCCAAGCCGGTCATCAGCGTCAGCAAGAGCTCCACACCCGCTTCGGGCACGGTGGTGGCGATCGGCGACACCATTACCTACACCATCAGCGCCACGATCCAGAACGCGCCGCTGACCTCGCCGCTGACGCTGACGGATACGTTGGGTACCGGCCTGACATTCGGCTCGGTGACCTCTTTCAGCCCTGGCGTGTCGTGCAGCGGAACACTTGTCTGCACCTTGCCCAGCGGCACGGCGACCGGCACGTATTCGGTGGTCTACACCGCAACGGTGAACTCCAGTGCGCCGGGGTCGGTTGGCAACAACGTCGTCGCGGCCGGCGGTGGCGGCGACAACCCGCCGAGCTGCGCGACGTGCTCGACCACGCATCCGCTGAACTCGGAGGTGACGGTCTCGAAGTCCTCGGACCCGGCCAGCGGCACGGCCGTGGCGGCGGGCCAGACGATCACCTACACGCTGACCGCAGTGGTCGCCAACGCGCCGCTGACCAGCGCGCTGGTGCTGACCGACACGCTGAGCGCAAACCAGACCTTCGGTTCGGTGACCACGCCGGGCGGCTTCACCCCCGGCGGCACGGGCAACACGCGCACGTTCACGCTGCCGGTCGGCACGATCGCCGGCACCTACACGGTGGTCTACACGGCGACGGTGAACACCGACGCG
>JASLGB010000029.1 GCA_030150315.1 Dokdonella sp.
CGCCTTCCCGCAGAACCTCGTGCTCGCCTTCGCCGCGGCAACGGCGTCTTACTTCCTCGTCGAACGTCCGTTCCTGGCACTGAAGGAGCGCTTCCCGTCGACCCGGACCAGCGCACCACGCAAACCGCACGCGCAGGAGGCCAAGGCATGATCTTCGCCGGCTATCTGCTGCTGCTCGCGCTCACCATCGCGCACCCGGTCGAGGCGTTCTACCCGGATCTGGCGCCGTATCGGCCGGTCCTGGTGCTGTCGCTGCTGGTGTTCGCGCTGGCCGTGGTGGGCGCGGTGCGCGATGGCCGGCTGGGCGTGCGGCCGCGACATTTCGTCCTGCTATGCGCGTTCATGGGCGCGATCGTGCTGTCGCTGATGGCGGCCGGCTGGAGCGGAGGCGCGCTCAACGCGGCGATCGAGTTCAGCGCGCCGGCCCTGCTGTTCGTGACGACGGCTCTGGTGGTCACCACTACGCGGCGCCTGCGCCAGGCCTGCGGCGCCATCGTGCTGACGATGCTGTGCCTTTCGGTCGCGGCGATCTGCGCCTTCCACTACGGGTTCATGTCCGAAGAACTCGTCGTGCGCGAATCCGCCCCCGGCGAAGACTACTTCACCAACCGCGCGGAGTTCCCGATTCCAGCCGAGGACACTTCCGGCACTTCGCTTTGGCGCGTGCACAGCTGGGGCTTCCTCAGCGACCCGAACGATTTTTCGCAGGCCATCGTGATGTGCCTGCCGATGCTGTTCGGCGCGTGGCGACGGCATCGACTGACGCACAACCTGGCGCGCGTCGGCGTGCCCGCGGCGATCCTGGTGTATGCGGCCTATCTCACCCATTCGCGCGGCGCGGTGCTTGGGCTCGGCGCGGCACTGTTGTTCGGCATGGTGCGCAAGGTCGGCAGGATCAAGGCGGCCGTCCTTGTCGGTGCGTTTGCGATTGCCGCCGTGATGGTCGGCTTTACCGGCGGACGCGACTATTCCTCCGGCGAGGAATCGGCCGGCGGGCGCATCGACGCGTGGAGTGCCGGCCTGCAGATGCTGCAGTCCCATCCGCTGACCGGCGTCGGCTACGGCAGCTTTACCGATCATCACTTTTACACCGCGCACAACTCCTTCGTGCTGTGCTTTGCCGAGCTCGGCCTGATCGGATACTTCATCTGGGTCGGCCTGCTGGTGCTCGCCTTCAAGGAGACCGGCGCCGCCGCCGCGCTGACACCACCGGACAGCGAGGAACATCGGTGGGCGGTGCTGCTGCGCCTGTCGCTGATCGGCTTCATGACCTGCGCGCTATTCCTTTCGCGCACCTACCAGCCCCTGCTCTACATCCTGCTCGCGCTGTGCTACGCGAGCTGGCACTGCGCGCGCACGCTGGTGCCGGAAGCGGACGAAACCACACCGACGCCACTCGCCACCGGCGAGCCGCGCTGGGTCGGCTCCACGCTGGCGGTGATGCTGGTCGCCACCGGAATCATCTACCTCGTCGTGCGCTTCCAGCACGCCTTCGTGACGTGAGGCCGCCCATGACTGTTCTCGTTCCGATCCTCGGCCTTGCCGCACTCGCCGCCGTCGCGCTGGTCGGCTGGCAGATGCATCGCCGCCACGTCGCTGGCTGGCTGTTCGGCTGGCTGCGCCAGGACTGGCGCGCGCCGGCGCCGGCCGGAAAGACGCGTCACCTGATGTTCTGCTTCGTCGACCACTACGAGCCGGGCTGGGGCAAGCCGGGCATCGAGGTCGAACGCGCGCGCGTCGAGCGCTGGCGGCGCGACTATCCGCGCCTGTGCGCGAACCACCGTGACGGCGACGGCCGCGCACCGGTGCACACGTTCTTCTTCCCCGAGGAGGAGTACCGCGAGGAACACCTCGATGCGCTGGTGGAGATGTGCCGCGCCGGCCTCGGCGAGATCGAGATCCATCTGCACCACGACCGCGACACCGAGGAAAACCTGCGCGCGACTCTGCGCCGCTTCACGCACCTGCTCGCCGACCACCACGACGCCCTGCCGCGCGATCCGCTCAGCGGCCAGCCGCGCTGGGCCTTCATCCACGGCAACTGGGCGCTCGACAACAGCCATCCGAACGGATTCGGCTGCGGCGTGAACAACGAGTTGATCGTGCTGCGCGAGGAAGGCTGCTACGCCGACTTCACCTTCCCGGCGGCGCCCGATCCATGCCAGCCCAGCACGGTCAATCGCATCTACTACGCGACCGACGATCCACTCCGGCCGAAGTCGCACGACCGCGGCGAGCGCGTGCGCGTCGGCGGTCAACCCGTCGGTGACCTGATGATCGTGCAGGGCGCGCTCGGCCTGCGCTGGAAGAGCCGCAAGTTCGGCGTGCTGCCGCGCATCGAGAACTCCGACATCCGCGCCGTCAGTCCGCCGACCGCCGACCGCATCGACGCCTGGGTTGCCACCGGCATCCACGTCCAGGGCCGGCCGGAATGGACCTTCGTCAAGATCCACACGCACGGCACGCAGGAATGCGATCTGGACACCCTGCTCGGCGCGCCGATGGACGAGGCCTTCGCGCATCTGGAATCGCGCTACAACGACGGCACGCAGTGGAAGCTGCACTACGTCAGCGCGCGCGAGCTGTACAACATCGTCAAGGCCGCCGAGGCCGGTTGCGAGGGCGATCCGCATGCGTATCGCGACTACGCGATCGCGCGCCCGGGTTACGCACCGCGCCAACCCGGCGTCGACAGCCAGACGGAAGGCCGATCGCCGACACACGCGACGGGGCTGCCATGCTGAGGGAAATCTTCGCCCTGTCCATCGCCGGCATCGCGTTCACCTACGCGGGCTATCCGCTGTTGCTGGAATGGGTGGCGCGCCGCCGCGAGCGGCCGGTGCGGCGTGCGCCATCGCACGCGCCGGTCACCGTCGTCATCGTCGCCCACAACGAAGCCGCGCGCATCGGCGCGAAGCTCGAGAACTGCCTCGCGCAGGACTATCCCGGCGTCCTGCGCATCGTCGTCGCCTCGGACGGATCGACCGACGCCACCAACGCCATCATGCGGCGCCATGCCGACCGCAACGTGTACCTGTTTGCTTTCCCCGAACGTCGCGGCAAGGCGGCCTGCCTCAACGACGTGCTCGAAGCCTGCCTCGACGGCTTCGTCGTGTTCTGCGACGTGCGCCAGCGCCTGGAACCGCAGGCGATATCGGCCCTTATCGCCAACTTCGCCGACCCCGAGGTCGGCGCGGTCAGCGGCGAACTGGCCTTCGAAG
>JASLGB010000044.1 GCA_030150315.1 Dokdonella sp.
CGCACCGGCTCGGGCGTGCCGCGATCGAGATAGAACACGATCGGCTTCTTCACGCGCCCGCTGGCATCGACGGTGTCGAGGCGGAAGCGCGGCTGCACGCGACGCTCGATGCTGCTCGCAAGCGGCTGCGCGAAGTCGTACCAGCCGACGCTCAGGCCGCCGGAAGCCGGGTGATAGGCACGCGGCGCGTAACCGGCGTCCGGCAGGCGCACGAAGCTCAGGTGCTGGCGCAGGGTGATGCTCCGCGCGTCCATCGCGACATCGCGCACGAAGCGCCCTTAGCCGGCGCCCTTGAAGGTGAGCATCGCCTCCAGCTCGGTGTTGTCGGGGAAGCTCCTGGCCTCGGCCGGGAACACCGCGCTGCGCTTCTCGTCAAGCTCATAGCGCCCCTGCTTGGTGCGCTCCAGTTGCGCGGCAATGCCGTGCAGGTCGGTCGTCAGCAGCGAGCCGGCATCGATCACCACGCCACCACCGCGCTCGGCCACGATGTCGGTCGCCCACAGCACCGACTCGGGGAAGGCCTGGCGCACGGAAAGCGTCTCGTCGGCGCTGGCCGTGTTGGCGCGGAAGCGGGTGTTGTCCTCGACCAGCAGCACGCGCGATCCGGCGCGACGGAAGCGCACCAGGCGCGAATCGCTGCTCTGGCCACGATCAAGGCCGACGTCGTTGGAGCCGAGCGCCCACGGCAGCGAGCTGGTCATCAGGAAAGGCTGCTCGAATTCGCGCACGCCGATCAGTACGCGCCCCTTGCCTTCATCGCGCCAGACATCGAAGAAGCCGGCGACGTGCGCCATGCCGCGCGTGACCGATTCGATATCCGCTCGCGCCTCCGGTTTGCGCGGTACCTCGGCCGCCTGCGCGGAACAGGCAAACGCCAGGGCGAGCATGGCGGCGGTGACGGGTTGTGCGATTTTCATTGAAACTCCCTGATGGACCGGAACGCACGAGTCTGGACTGCGTCTCGACGGATGCCCATGGGCCAGAAGACCCGGACACGGCGGCGAAGCCGCGCCGGAATGAATGGGGTCGTTGCCGCCTTTGCAGGCGGCTTCGCGATCGGTCAGCCCGACCCGTCCGCGGCTTGCCGCACGGCGTCGAGTTGACGGCGCAGATCGGCCAGTTCGGCGCGCAGCTCCGCCACCTCGGACTCGAGCTGGTCGAGGCGCTCGCTGCTGCCCGAGCGCGAAGACGCAGCCGGCGCCGCGGCGGCCCAGGCTTCGGCATCCACGTCACCGGCGAGCAGGTGCATGTAGCGGTCTTCGCGCTGGCCAGCGGCGCGGCCGAGGCAGACGACCTGGGCCGGCTCGCGCTGCATCAGGCGATCGAGCGTGTCGCGCACGTCGTCCAGGGTCGGAAAACCGGCCAGGCGTTCGGTGCGCGTCATCAGTTCGCCCGGCGTTTGCGGGCCGCGCAGCAACATCACGCAGAGCACGGCACGCTGCCGCGCGGTGGTGCCGTAGATCGCATCGAAACGGTGTTCATAGCGCAGCGCACGCTGCGAAGACGTGGCGATCTTGGCCAGTCCGCGCGCTTCCAGCGTGTTCAGCGCATGGCCGACCGCCCCCGGCTCCAGATCCATCACCGGGTCGCGGCTGGTCTTCTGGTTGCAGGCCAGCACCAGCGCGTTGAGCGTCAGCGGATACACCTCCGGCGTCGTTGCCGCCTTTTCGACGAGGCAGCCGAGCACCCGCGCCTCGGTGGCAGTCAGCGGCGGCACTGGACCGGCGCCCGGATTGGCGTTGTCTTCCACGATGGCACTCCCCTCAGCCAAAAGACCGAGTGTAGGACCTGCGCGAAGCAAACCGGCAGCCATACCGGCCAAACCCGGGCGCATCAACGGGCGTCGAAACCGTCGGCGAAGATGCCGTCGCCCGCCACGGGGGCCAGCACGAACACGCCGGATTCGCCGGCGAAGGCGAACACGCGGCCATCGGGGGCGCGCTCGACCTTGCGCACGGAGTAATGCGTTTCATGGCGCGCCACGCGCACCGGCACGGCCGGATCGGTCACGTCGATCTCGTCGACGCCGTAGTCGTTGCCGACGTATGCCATGCCGCCGGCCACAACCACCGAATGGGCCGTGTTGTAGTTCGGCAGCGCATGGCCACCCGGCAACATCAGGCTGCCGAGCAGGACGGGCTGGCTGCGGTTGGAGGTGTCCAGGATTCGCAGGCTGCCATCGCTGCAGGCGATGTAGGCCAGGCTTCCGTCGGCGCTGACGTCGATGCCGCCCGCGTCGCTGCAACCGGTGTCGTGGCCGACCACGACGGGCGACGCCGGATTGGCGACATCGACCACGCGCAGCCCGCCCTCGCCGAAGCTCGAACCATCGACCAGCCAGGCATGCGTGCCGCGCACGGCGAGGTCGTAGGTTGCGCTGGTGTCGAGCGATCCGAGCAATTGCGGTGCCGCCGGAATGGCGACATCGAGGATGCCGAACACGCCGCCGTTGGTGGCCGCCACGACGTAGACACGGTCGCCGTGCGCCTCGATCGCACCGGCGAACGGGAATGGGAAGCGGCCCAGCTCGACCGGGTTCTGCGGGTCGGCGAGATCGGCGATCAGCACGCCGTAGCCCCAGGAGGCGAGATAAGCGCGCCCGCCGTCGACCGCGATGTCCTCGAACGCGCGCTGGCCCGGCTGCAGCGGCAGGTCGGCGTCGTACCGCCCGATCGGCGCCAGCGTGGCCGCGTCGACGCGGCTGAAGCCGTACACGTTCTGCACAATGAAGGCGTGCGCGCCGTCGAAGCCGGCCGCATGCGCGGCGCTGCCGAACGGCAAGGTGAACTGCGCGGCAATGCTCGGCTCGTCCGGCTGCGTCGCGTCCAGCAGCAGGCCGCGATCGGCGCGCGTCAGCACCACCGGGCCAAACGGCGTGTCGGTGACCTGATCGGCCATGAAGCTCGGCGCCGGAACCGTGCGCAGCAGGGTCGGTGCGGTCGGATCGGCGAAATCCCACACCTGGATGGCGTCGTAGCCGACGAGGTACAGCACATCGCCGACCAGCGCACCGTGCACGGCAAGGTCGATCGGCGAGGAAAACACCTCGGTGATCGCAAACGGATTGCGCATGTCATACACCCGCAGGTCGTTGCCGACGCCGATCGCATGCGTTTCGCCCAGCACGGTGCGCAGCACCGAGCCGCCGTCCATACCGACGAAGCCGAGCAGACTCGGCTCGTCCGGATCGGCCACGTCGGACACGATCACCATGCGCGTGCCGAGGAAGTTGCTGCCGCTGACCACAAGCTGTGTGCCGAACACGGCCATGCCGCCGTCGAAGTCGTGGATGTCCTGCAGCGTGCCGCGTGCGACCGGCGCCTCCGGATCGGCGATGTCGATGACGATCACGCCGTTCTCGCTGTCGCCCAGATAGAGGTGATTGCCCGCCGCAGCCAGACCCTGCGGCCGCTTCCAGCCGGACAGGGTGTAGTCGTCGTAGTTGGCGATCAGGGCCGGATTGGCTGGGGCCGCCAGAGAATAGATGGCGATGCCGCCGATGGCTTCCGACGGCGACTCCCAGGCGGCGTACAGGCGTTCGCCGACGACAACCATGCCGCGGATCGGGCCGCTGGTCGGCGTACTGGCGGTGCGGCCGGCCAGCACCGGATGGGCCGTATCGGCCATGTTCCAGGCACTGATCGTGGTGCCGGTGCCCACGTAGAGGTAATCGCCGTGCGTCGCGGGCGGCGCCAATACTCCGCCGCCGACATCGACGCGTTCGAGGGTTTGCGCACCGGCGTCCGCGGCGACAAGCGCACCAACCAGGATCAGGCAGGCCAGGCTGAACAACTTCATCGGGGTTCCTCGCGTAGGGGTTTTCGGGCAGCGGCATCGATTGCGGCTGCGTGGCGACCCATCGTCGGCGAGCGCGCCGGAATGCGCATGCCGGAGCGATGTGGAATCCATGTTCAAACCATGCGTCTTGCATGCACACGCAGGGAAATCAGTGCGTTGCATCGCCCGTCGCGGCGCCGCCCGTCGCGCCATGCGTTGCTGCGCACCCTGCCGCAGCAGCCGCTTCAGGGCAGCGATGGCGCGGGAATATCGTCGCCGGCAAGGCGCTTCGCCGCCGTCTCGGCGCGCTCGGCCGCGTCGTTCTGGCCGAGTGCGCGGAACAGGCTGGCCTGCACCGCCGCCGCCCGCGCATCGCGTTCGGCCCACGGCGCGATGCGTCCACCAACCACGCGCGCACGATCCAGATGACCGACCTCGATCAGCAAGGCCACGCCGGCCGCACTGACGGCGACCAGATCCTCCGGCACGCCGATGCGCTCGGCCGCGACCAGGGCGGCGGCATGGCGATCCAGCGCCGGCTGGCGCCGGCCGGCGGCGCGATCGATTTCCGCCGTGGCCCAGTCGGCCGCCATGCGCTGCCAGTCATCGGCGGCATCGAGCGCCATGCGTTGCAGGCGATCAGCGACCGTCGCTGCCGCCTCGACCTGCCCTTCCGCCAGCAACAGGCGCAGTTGCCGCAGGCGGCCGCGAGTGCAGTCGATCGGCTCATCCAGGCACAGCGTCGATGTCAGCCCGGCCAGCAGATGCCGCAGCGCCACCGCCGTGTCGCCGCGGTTCTCGGCCAGCCGTGCGGCCAGCAGGTCGGCTCGCGCGCGTACCGCCGCATCCTGCGCCGGATCGGCATCGGCGTGTATCCGCTCGATCAGGCTGCGTGCTTCGCGCGCGCGGCCGGCCGCCGCCAGAGCCTGCGCGCGCGACAAGACCATGGCCCAGCGCATGCGCAGATTGCTGGTGTGGTCCTCCGGCGGCCAGAACCGATCGCTGGTCGCCAAGGCGGCAGCGCCATCGATCAGCTCAAGCTCCATCCGCACCTGCTGCGGCAACGCATACGCGCGGCCTTCGCGCGCACCGAGCCGCTCGAACTGGAGCACCGCATTCTTCAGCATCGCCAGCGCGTCGGCGGGGCGATGACGCTGGCGCTCGATCTGCGCGAGATTGAGGTCGACACTGGCCACGCCGAGTGAATCCCCGATCGTCGCCAGCTCGATGCGGGCACGCGCCAGTTCACCGCGCGCCTCGTCGAGACGGGATTGCTGCAACAGCACAGCGCCGCGCCCCAGATGCGCAACGCCGAGCACTTCGTGGTCGGCCTGTGCGGCGCGCAAGGCAATCGCCTCGTCGTACAGCTCGGCGGCCAGCCTGGAATGTCCCTGCCGCATCTGCGCGGCAGCCAGCGTCATCATCGCGCGGGCACGCAGCGCGTCGTCGCGCGCGTCAGTCAGGCGGTCGAGCAACGGCAGCAGGCGAGCCACCACGGCCGGATAGTCGCCGCTGCGCAGATCGAGCTGGGCCAGTCGCTGTTCGATCTCCGGCTGCTGCTGCAACGCCGCCGGAGCCGCCGCGATCACGGCGCGCGCCTGATCGAGCTGATCGGCCAGCATCGCCGCGCCGGATCGCTGCAACAGCTCGTCCACCTGCGGCGGCGTGCGCTCGAACCCGGCGCGCACGGCGGCATGACCGGCCTGGCGCAGCAGCGCGTCGGCGGCGGCACGCGCGGTGCGGATCGCATCATCGCCCTGCGCTTCCACGCGCCACTGCCGCTGCGCGCCGAATGCCTCCAGCACCACGCGCCACTGCCCGGCCGCGTCCTGCTGCACGCGCGGCAGCACGCGCAGCGATGCCGCCGCGGCCAACGCCGGATCGCGCAGCAGGACCTCCCCGCTGATGTGCGCACGCTGGCGCAGCAGGCCGACCACGCTTTCGCTCGATGCGGTGACCATTGCGCCATCGCGCAGGCGGTGCGCGACCAGATCCATCACGCCAAGCCGAAGCCAGCGCCATTCGTCCGGCGCATCCACGTCGGCCGGCAAGACCAGCGCTCCGGCCGGAGCCGCTGCCGGCATCGCCGCGGTCTGCGCGTCGAGTGGCG
>JASLGB010000064.1 GCA_030150315.1 Dokdonella sp.
GCCTTGCGCCCTTTTTTTGTTTCCGCATTCTGGAAAAACGCCCGACCTTGGATACCGAACTGAATCAGCTGCTGGGCCCCGCGATCGTCGATCTCGGTCTCGAACTGGTTGGCATCGAGTTCAGCCAGAGTGGCGGCGGCAGTTTGCTGCGTATCTACATCGATCATCCCGATCGTGGCGTTGGAATCGAAGACTGCGAACGGGCCAGCCGCGAGATTTCCGCGCTGCTCGTAGTCAACGACCAGGTTGCAGGCCGCTACACGCTGGAGGTTTCCTCGCCAGGTCTGGAGCGGCCGCTGTTCACGATGGCGCATTTCGAGCGGTTCATCGGCGAGCAGGTGAAGATCGGAGTCAATCTTCCGATCGATGGTCGCCGCAGGTTCCAGGGGCCGATCGTCGCGGTCGAAGGTGACCGGATCACGCTCGACCAGGACGGTACGCCGGTGACGATCGCGCATGCGAACGTGGCCAAGGCGCGGCTGGTGCCCGATTACGTTGCGCTCGGCCTCGCGCCGGCGCCACGCGAAGGCGGCAAGAAACCCGCGTCCCGCGCGAAGAAGAGTTGAAACCCGTTGGAAATCCCCGCATCTCGCGCATCGGGCGTGGAGGGCGGAACGAATTCAGGAACCGATCCGTCCGCACGCAGCGGATGCGAGGGAGTTGGGAATGAGCAAAGAACTGTTGCTGGTCGTGGACGCAGTCGCCAACGAAAAGGGCGTGTCGCGTGGAGTGATCTTCGAGGCGATGGAAGCCGCTCTCGCGTCTGCAGCGAAGAAGCGCTACGCCGAAGAGGACGTCTCCGTGCGCGTCACGATCGACCGTGACAGCGGCGAATACGAGACCTTCCGTCGCTGGGAGGTCGTGGCCGACGACGTCGTCATGGAGTCGCCGGATCGCCAGATCCGCCTGATGGATGCCGAAGAAGAGGCGCCCGGCAGCGATGTCGGCAGCTTCGTCGAGCAGCAGATCGAGAACCCGGATTTCGGCCGCATTTCGGCGCAGGCGGCCAAGCAGGTCATCGTGCAGCGCGTGCGCGAAGCCGAGCGCGCGCTGGTCGTGGATGCCTACAAGGATCGCGTCGGCGAACTCATCACCGGCATCGTCAAGCGTGTCGAGCGCGGCTCCGTCTATCTCGACCTGGGCGGCAATGCCGAGGCCTATGTGCCGCGCGACCGCGCCATTCCGCGCGAAGCCGTGCGTGCCGGCGACCGGCTGCGCGGTTATCTGTACGAAGTGAAGTCCGAGCCCCGCGGCCCGCAGCTGTTCGTGTCGCGAACCGCACCGGAGCTGATGATGGAACTGTTCAAGCTCGAAGTGCCGGAAGTCGGCCAGGGGCTTGTCGAGATCAAGGCGTGCGCACGTGACGCCGGCGACCGCGCGAAGATCGCGGTCATCGCCCACGACCATCGCACCGATCCGATCGGCGCCTGCATCGGCATGCGCGGATCGCGCGTGCAGGCCGTGTCGAACGAGTTGAACGGCGAGCGCATCGACATCGTCCTCTGGAACGAGGCGCCGGCGCAGTTCGTCATCAATGCGATGGCACCGGCCGAAGTGCAGTCGATCATCGTCGACGAGGAAAAGCACTCCATGGACATCGCCGTCGCCGAAGACAAGCTGTCGCAGGCGATCGGTCGCGGCGGACAGAACGTGCGCCTGGCCAGCAAGCTCACCGGCTGGCAGCTCAACGTGATGACGGCCGAGCAGGTGCGTCAGAAGAGCGAGGCGGAGCAGGAGGCCGCGCGCAGCCTGTTCTCCTCGAAGCTCGAGGTGGACGACGAAATCGCGCAGATCCTCGTGCAGGAAGGCTTCTCCTCGGTCGAGGAAATTGCCTATGTGCCGACGGCGGAACTGCTCGGCATCGAAGGATTCGACGAGGACATCGTGGAGGAGCTGCGCGCGCGTGCCCGCGATGCACTGTTGACCGATGCCCTTGCCGTCGAGGAAGGCATCGACGAGCACCAGCCGGCAGAGGACTTGATCTCGGTCGATGGCATGCAGGAGGCGCTCGCATTCGAGCTTGCCTCGCATGGCATCGTCACGCGCGAGAACCTCGCCGATCTTGCCACGGACGAGTTCATGGAACTTGGTATCGAGGGCATTGATGAAGAGCAGGCGGCCGCGTTGATCATGGCCGCACGCACGGATTCATGACAGAAAAATGATGCCCTTCGGGGCAGGTGGGTGCCGTCGCATGGTGCGTCGGCACTGAAGAATTGAGCAGGAACGGCCGCTTGTGCGAAGCGTCGTTGGTGGTTGCAGAAAGTCGCACGGGCCACGGAGTATCCAATCGATGTCGGACGTCACGATCAAGCAACTGGCCAAGGTTCTCGGCACGCCAGTCGACAAGCTGCTTTCGCAGCTCGGCGAGGCGGGCATGAAATTCACCGATCAGGACCAGATCATCAGCAGCACCGACAAGATGAAGCTGCTGGGCTTCCTGCGTCGCACGCATGGCAAGCGCGAAGAAATGCCGGCCGAAGCCGCGTCCTCGCCGCGCCAGATCACGCTCAAGCGTCGCACGGTCAGCGAAATCACGGTTGCGCCGGGTCAGCGCGGTGCGGCCGCCAAGACCGTCAACGTGGAAGTGCGCCAGAAGCGCACCTACGTCAAGCGCAGCGTGGTCGAGGAAGAGGCCAGCGCGAACATGGATCCGGAGCGCGAGGACGCGCTGCGCAAGCTCGGCGAATCGCAGCAGAGGCGCGAGGCCGAAGAGCAGCAGCGCATCGAGAACGAGCGCCGCCGGCAGGAAGAAGAAGATAAGCAGCGGGCACTCGAGGAAGCGCGCCGCAGCGCGGCCGAGGAATCGAGCCGCGCACAGGACGCGGC
>JASLGB010000158.1 GCA_030150315.1 Dokdonella sp.
GCCCGGCAATGTCGGCGCCTCGTGCGGAGCTGCCGGCGATCGCACCACGCCCAACAGCTGGTGGCGCCGGTTCTATTTCCACGAGCATCCGGGAATCGGCAGCTCGGCCACGGTCTCGGCGGTGACGGTTTCGTCCGGCAGCATCGAGCAGGAAAGCGGCGGCCCGGGCTCGATGCCGGTGTCGATCCGGCTCTACACGATTCCGCACGACGTCACGGTCGACACGATTCCGACCAGCGCGCTCACGCTCATCGGAACCGGCACCGGAACCGTCATCAACGGTCTGGTCGCCACCACGATTCCGGTTTCCGGCACGGTTGCCGATACCGCCGCCCAGGATCTGGTGGTCGAATACCACATAGAGGGCAATGCCAGCGGCGGCAAGTTCTTCCCCGGCGCGAATGCCTCGGCGGAAACGCATCCGACCTTCATGAGCGCACCCGACTGCAGCATTCCGCAGCCCAGGCGCGTGGCCGAGCTGGGCTTTCCTTCCTTCCATCTGACGATGCAGGTGCAGATGGAGTCCGGCGAGCCGGGAAGCTGCCTCGATCCGACCGACGTGCCGTGGCTGTCGGTGAGTCCGGCCAGTGGCGTCGTCGCTGCGGATGACGAGGCGGAAATCGTGGTCGGTGTCGATGCGTCGACGCTGGCGACGGGGTCCCATCCGGCCAAGCTGTGCCTGTTCACCAACGATCCGTTCCGCAGGCTGGTGCCGGTGCCGGTGACGCTGCTTGTGACCTCCGCGCCGCCAGCCGACCGGCTGTTCTGCGACGGCTTCGATGGTCGCGCCTGCGAGTCCCCGCGCCTGCGTTGAGGTCGTGCCGATGACGCGGCACACCGGCACGTGCGCGGGTGTGCTGCAACGAACCGCGGGATCGCACTCCCCAACGATTTCCGCTGGTCGGCGCCATCCTTTCCGAGGATGGCGCCGGTTTTTCTCCGGGCTTCGCCGTCGCGCGGCGCGAGCGCGGGCCGGTCCTCAGCGGCGCGGCGTCGGCACGTTGGTGCGGACCAGCCGCAGCGGCACAGTGGCCGCATCGGCACGGGCGATCGCCACCCGTCGATCGCTGAAAAACACGAGGTGACCCTCGCCATCGCGCAGCGCGGCACGCAGCGCAAAATGGCCCGCGGCGCCGGCGCGGGCCGCATCCACGCGCAGCTTGATCGGATGCGGCAGGGCGTGCACATCCTCGAACGACTGCGCGGTCACGACGTCGCCGCGATCGTCGATCAGCAGCACCTCCAGTCGTGCACCGGAAGGCAGCGGCACCTGGGTTTCGCTGAACGCTTCGGCACGAAACACGACGGTTCGGGCGACCGGATTTTCCGCGGACGCGGCAGGGGATGCCGGACGCGGCGCGGACTGGCAGCCGGCCAGAAGGACAAGGGCAACGATGGTGAGGGAACGCATGGCGTGGGCAGATAGCGGAAAAACGGTGTTGTACACCGCGCGCGAGCGGACTGCACCCGGGCCGATACGCGATTGAGGGGAAGCGGGCAACCGATCTACGATGCAGCGCCGCCCCGTGGTGTCAGTTCTCGCCAAGGCGGCAGCGGTGATCCTTGCGGATCCCGTCCCTCCGTCGGTCCGGGAGAAACGACATGAGTGTCTCGATGCATTCGGAAGTGGCGCGCAGCGGTTGGGTGATGATCCTGTTCGGCCTCGTTGCCGTGCTGTTTGGCGTGTACCTGCTGGCATGGCCGGGGGTGGCGGCCATCAGCCTGACCTGGGCCTATGGCGTGGTGGCGCTCGCCGAAGGCGTGTTGAGCCTGTTCGCCCTGTTCAGCGGCACGCCACGGATGCCGCGCGGCTGGCTCGTGCTCTATGCGCTGGCTTCGATCGTCTTTGGCCTCCTCGCGGTGATGCAACCGATCCAGATGGCCGGCGCGATGATGTACCTGCTCGCGGCGTGGCTGATCATCGCAGGCGTGTTCCGCATCGCGCTCGCGATCCGCGTGCGAACGATCGTTTCCAACGAATGGCTGCTGATCCTCAGCGGCGTGCTGGCGATCGCGCTGGGCGTGCTGTTCGCGATGAACCCGCTTGCCGGCGTGCTGATCGTCGTGATGTGGATCGGTGCGGGCGCCTTGATCTACGGCGTGCTGCAGATCATTGCCGGATTCCGCCTGCGTTCCGCCGGATAGGCGTTGCCGCTGCGTCGCGGTTGGGCCGCGGCGCAGCGCAGGACGCCGCGCGCGCCGTAGAATGCGCGGATGCGCCTCAACAAACACATCGCCGATACCGGCCATTGCTCGCGTCGCGAAGCCGACCGCCTCATTTCCGAACGCCGCGTCACCGTCAACGGCATCGCCGCCGGCATGGGAACCCAGGTCGAGGAGGGCGATGACGTCCTCATCGACGGCCAGCCCCTGCTTGCGCGGCGCGCCGCCAGCGCCACGCGAAAACACGTCTACATCGCGCTGAACAAGCCGGTCGGAATCACCTGCACCACGGAGCGCGAGGTCGGCGGCAACATCGTCGACTTCGTCGACCATCAGCAACGCATCTTCCCGATTGGCCGGCTCGACAAGGATTCCGAAGGGCTGATCCTGCTGACCAGCAACGGCAACATCGTCAACGAGATCCTGCGTTCCGAGAACGCCAACGAAAAGGAATACCTGGTGGCGGTGAACAAGCCCGTCACGCCGGAATTCCTTGCCGGCATGGCGCGCGGCGTGCGCATCCATGGCCAGATCACCAAGCCGTGCAAGGCCACCCGTATCGCCAAGTACGGCTTCCGCGTCGTGCTGACGCAGGGGCTGAACCGGCAGATCCGCCTGATGGCGGCCGCGCTCGGCTATCGCGTCACGCAGTTGCGGCGGGTGCGCATCGTCAACGTCAAGCTCGGCGTGCTGAAGGTTGGCCAATGGCGCAACCTGACCGACGCGGAGTTGCGCGGCTTGTTGCCGGAGCGCACCGACTGGTGACATCCGTGCGCGTCGAAGCGGGCGCGATACGGCGAAAGCAGGGCGGGTCTTGCGCGCGGTTGCCGTGGAGTGACCACGATGCATCGCCGTGCGTGCCGGCGGCGCGCAGCGCCTGCCGCACTGTCCGGCTGGAACCGCGCAGAAACCGCGCATGGCATCTGCAGGCCGTCCAGACGGCCACGGCGTGCGTTCCCCGTCCGTTTTCGTCGGCGATGCGAAAGCGACTTGTCGCGGTTCGCGGCTGGTTCCATGCTTGCGGCTCCTCCTTCCGGATCCTTTTCGCATGAGCTCTCGCCACGCGGCTTCTCTCCTGACGGTTTTCCTCGCGGCCGCGGCACCGCTTGGCGCGCTGGCAGCGGACGACGGCGAGGCGGCCTTCCGCGCGCTCTACAAAGAGCTGGTTGAAATCAACACGACGCTGTCGGCCGGCAGCTGCACAACCGCCGCCGAGGCGATGGCCGCGCATCTGCGTGGCGCCGACTGGCCCACGGCCGACATCAAGG
>JASLGB010000165.1 GCA_030150315.1 Dokdonella sp.
GAGAGAAGATCTTCATCACCGGCGCAGAGCGCGGCGTGCTCAGCTTCGGCAATTGCTGCCGTCCGGTACCCGGTGACGAAATCATGGGTTACCTCTCGGCCGGCAAGGGCATCGTCGTGCATCGCGTGGAATGCCCGAACATGCCCGAGCTGCGCAAGGCGCCCGAGCGCTGCATCGGCATCGCGTGGGCCAAGGACGTGCAGGGCGACTACAAGAGCGAGCTGCGGATCGAAGTCGCCAACAAGCCCGGCGTGCTTGCGCAGGTGGCTGCGGCCATTGCCGACGCGGCGTCCAACATCGAGAACGTCGAATACAAGGAACGCGACCTGATGACGGCGACGATGCTGTTCACGATCGAGGTTCGCAGCCGCAAGCACCTGGCCGACGTGATGCGAGGCGTGCGCCGCCTGCAGGTGGTTACCGCGGTACGCCGCTATCCGGTGTAGCGAGCGCTTCGGAGGCTGACGATTGCGGTGATGGTTGGCTATCCTTCGCCGAATCATCCAGCGGGGATTGGCTCCATGTCACGCAGCATCATCCACAGCGACAGTGCTCCCAAGGCAATCGGCCCGTATTCGCAGGCCGTGCGTTTCGGCGACACCCTGTACACCTCGGGCCAGACGCCGATCGATCCGGCAACCGGCAAGCTCGTCGAGGGCGACATCGGCGCGCAGGCGCGCCGCGTGTTCGAGAACCTCAAGGCGGTGCTGGCGGCAGCCGATGCGACGTTCGACAACGTCGTGCGCGTGGGCATCTACCTGACCGACCTCGGCAACTTCGCCGCCGTCAACGACGTGATGAAGCAGTATTTCAACGAGCCGTTTCCGGCCCGTTCGACCATTGGCGTCGCATCCTTGCCGCTCGGGGCGCAGGTCGAGATCGACATGATCGCGGCCTTCGACTGAGCTGCCCGCGGCGTTGAGTCGTCGTGGTGCAGGCATCCTCCCGTAACGAGGGGGCGATGGAGGCGGGCGCAGAGCCGGCTGCCTCTCTTCCCGGGGTCGGGCCAGCGTTGGTGGAGTCGCTGCGCCGACTCAGCCTCGAGCGCGTGCAGGACCTCTGGTTCCACCTGCCGCTGCGTTACGAAGACCGCACGCGCCTGACACCGATCCGCGATCTGCGCCCCGGCGACAACGCGCAGGTGGTTGGCGTGGTGGCATCGGTGGAGCGCGCGTTTCGCGGACGCATGCAGCTGCGCGTGGCTCTTGCCGACGCTTCCGGCGCCACGCTGTCGCTGCGTTTTTTCCACTTCAATCGCGCCCAGGCGGCACAGCTCTCGCCCGGAGTGCGCCTGCTCTGTTTCGGCGAAGTGCGTCATGGCCTGCAGGGGCCGGAAATGGTGCACCCCTCGTACCGCCGGGTGGTGGACGAGGTGGTCGTGCTCGAGGATCGCCTCACGCCGATCTATCCGACCACCGAGGGGCTGGGTCAGAAGCGGCTGGCTGCAATCGTCGCTCGCTCGCTCGAGCGCCTGCCCGCCGACGAGATGCTCGAGCTGGTACCGAAGGCGCTGCGCGAACCGTTGCAGCTGGGATCGCTGCGCGAGGCGCTGCTCGCCGTGCATCGGCCGGGCGCCGACGACGATGTGCGCGCGCTCGCCCTCGGGCGGCATCCGGCGCAGCAGCGACTGGCCTTCGAGGAGCTGCTGACACACCACCTCGGCCTCAAGCGGGTGCGCGCGCAGGTGCGCCGGCATCGCGCGCCGACGTTCAGTGGCGACGGACGACTGCGGCAGGCCTTCCTGCAGCAGCTGCCGTTTGCGCTGACCGCGGCGCAGCGGCGCGTATCGACCGAGATCGAGCGTGATCTGGGCATCCAGTCGCCGATGCTGCGTCTGGTGCAGGGCGACGTGGGCTCGGGCAAGACGGTCGTCGCGGCGCTGGCCGCGCTGGCGGCGATCGAGTGCGGTTGGCAGGTCGCGCTGGTGGCGCCGACGGAACTGCTGGCCGAACAGCATTGGCGCAACTTCGATGCCTGGATGCGACCGCTCGGCATCGCGCCGGTCTGGCTTTCCGGCAAGGTGCTGGGACGTGCGCGCGAGAAGGCGCGCGCGGCCGTCGCGGAAGGCGCGCCCATCGTGATCGGCACGCATGCGCTGATCCAGGAAGGCGTGGAGTTCCGCCGGCTCGGGTTGGCGATCATCGACGAGCAGCACCGATTCGGCGTGCACCAGCGCCTGGCATTGAGCGAGAAGGGGCGTCATGGCGACCTAGTTCCGCATCAGTTGGTGCTGACCGCGACGCCGATTCCGCGCACGCTGGCGATGACGGCCTATGCCGATCTCGATGTTTCCGTCATCGACGAGTTGCCGCCCGGACGCACGCCGGTGCAAACCGTGGCGATCTCGGCGGCACGCCGCGGCGAGGTGATCGAACGCATTCGCGTCGCATGCGCGGAAGGGCGCCAAGCGTATTGGGTCTGCACCCTGATCGAGGAATCCGAGCGGCTGGAGGCGCAGGCGGCGGAGGTCGCGTTCGCCGAACTGGCGGCGGCGTTGCCGGAGCTGCGCATCGGCTTGGTGCATGGACGCCTGAAGACCAGGGAAAAGCAGGCGGCGATGGACGCCTTCAAGTCCGGCGAGACGCGCCTGCTGGTGGCGACGACCGTGATCGAGGTGGGCGTGGATGTGCCCAATGCCAGCCTTATGGTGATCGAGAACGCGGAGCGACTGGGCTTGGCGCAGTTGCATCAGCTGCGTGGCCGTGTCGGGCGTGGAAGCGCGGCATCAAGCTGTGTCCTGCTGTATCGCAATCCGCTGTCTCAGCTGGCGCGGGCGCGTCTGGAGGTCATGCGCGAAACCGGTGATGGTTTCCGTATCGCGGAGGAG
>JASLGB010000178.1 GCA_030150315.1 Dokdonella sp.
GGTGCGTTCGGCCCTGCTCGAAGGCGCCAACTGGTGGAAGACGGCGTTCGAGAAGGCCGGTTTCAAGGACGCCTATCGCGTCGAGCTGCTGCCGGAAGGCGTCGACCCGATGGATGTGCGCTACAGCCTCATCACCTGGGCGCATCGCTCCACGCGCGGCTGGTCCTATGGCCATCCGATCATCGATCCGCGCACCGGCGAGATCATCCGCGGCAACGTCACGCTGGGTTCGCAGCGCGTGCGCCAGGACATCCTGATCGCCGAAAGCCTGCTCGCTCCCTACGACAAGGCCAATGCGGCGCAGCTTGGCAACGAGGCCGAGCAGATGGCGCTGGCGCGACTGCGCCAGCTTTCCGCGCACGAGGTCGGCCATGCGCTCGGCTTCGCGCACAATTTTTCCGCCAGCCGTCACGGCAACGGTTCGGTCATGGATTATCCGCACCCGCTGCTGACGATCGGCGCGGATGGCCGTCCGTCCCTGGCCAAGGCCTATGGCGTCGGACTCGGCCCGTGGGACGACTTCATCGTCGCGCACGCCTACGGCCGGTTCGCACCGGGCGAGGAAGCGGCCGCGCTGGCGAAGCTGCGCGCCGACATCGTGGCCGCCGGATTCGGCTATCTGTCCGATCAGGACGCACGCAGCCCCGGCGATGCGGAGCCGGACGGCCTGTTGTGGGACTACGGCAGCGACACGTTGGGCACCTTCGATGCGCTGATGGCTGCACGCCGCAAGGCGCTGGCGGACTTCTCGATCGGCGTGCTGCCGCCGGATCGACAGGCCGGCGAGCTCGAAGCGCGACTGGTGCCGCTGTACCTGCTGCACCGCTACCAGACCGAGGGCGTCGCGCGCCTGCTCGGCGGCGTCCGCTATGCCTACGGCACCGCCGGCGATCGCCGCACCGGCTCCACGCCGGTGCCGGCGGCAACCCAGCGCGACGCGTTGGCGCGCCTGGTGTCGACGCTGCAGGCCCACGCGCTCGTGCTGCCATCGAACGTACTCGATCTGCTCACGCCGCCGGCTGCCGACTTCGCGCGCAATCGCGAGTATTTCTCCACGCTGAACGGCCCGGTGTTCGATCCGCTCGGCGCGGCGGCCGCGGCGACGGCGCAGACCACGCTGTTCCTGTTCGCGCCCGAGCGCCTCAATCGCCTTGCGTGGCAGCACGCGCGCGATGCGCAGCAGCCGGGCATTGCCGACACGCTCGATGCGGTGTTTCGCGGCACCTGGCAGGCGCCGGCGCGCAGCGGCACCCCCGCCGCAGTGCAGGACGCGGCGAACTGGGTCGTGCTGGATGCGCTGCTGCACACGCTGGAGGACGGCAAGCTGCATGCGCAGGTCGATGCCGAGCTGCGTGCGTCGCTGCGCGACTGGCAGTCGGCCCTGGGCAGGCAATCGGATGCGAGCCGCAGTGCTGCGGCCGACCTGATCCGCCGCTATCTGGCCGATCCGAAGTCGGTCAGCCTGCGCCCGTTGCCGACGGTGCCGCCGGGCGCACCGATCTGACCTTAATGCTGGCGTGCGGGCTGCATGCGCGCACGCCGCGCCGGAGGTGTGATCAGTGGCGCGTGCCGCCGGCTTCGGCGGGCGGCTCGTCCGCGAACAGCGCGTTCACTTCCGCCTCGTCGAAGACGTAATGACGGTTGCAGAACTCGCAGCTGGTCTGCACCGAACCCTGTTCGGCCAGCACCGCCACGCTTTCCTCGCGACCGAGCGAACGCAGCATGTCGCCGACCCGCTCGCGCGAGCAGGTGCATTCGAACATCAGCGGTTGCGCCGGCTGCAGGCGCACGCCTTCCTCGTGGAAAAGACGCAGCAGCACCTGCTCCGGCGCCAGATCGAGCAGTTCCGCATCGGTCAGCGTCGACAGCAGGTGGTCGACCCGGTTCCAGCCGTCGGCATCGCCTTGCGTCAGGCCGCCGCCGTGGGCGACCTGCTGCAGCAGGATGCCGCCGCAGCGCTGGTCGTTGCCGGCCAGCACGATGCGCGTCGGCAACTGTTCCGAACGCTGGAAATAGTGCTCGAACGCCGTCGCCAGATCGCTGTTCTCGACCGGCACCAGACCCTGATAGCGCGCGTTGGTGATCGCGTTCTCGATCGTGATGGCGAGGCGCGATCCGCTTTCCAGCTCGACATCGCGCGTCGGCAGCGCGCCTTCCCAGCGCGCGATGCCGCGCAGGCGGCCGTCGTGGGTCGATTCGGCGAACAGCAGGCGCAGCGCGCCGCTTTCGCGCAGGTGGATCGACAAACGTCCGTCGAACTTGATCGAGCTGGTGAACAGCGCACTCGCGGCGACCGCCTTGCCGAGCAATTCGGCCAGTGGGCCGTGGTAGCCGCCGTTGGCGCGGATCCGGCGCCAGCTTTCGTCAAGGCGCACCAGTGCGCCGCGCACGCCGGCGTGCTCAAGCTGGAAGCGGTGCAGGAAATCGGTCGGAGTCGCCATGCTCGGTGTCGTCATGAAAAGGCCTGTGGGATCGGCAGGCGGCCGCAGCGTGGCCGCCGGAAGCCGGACTGTATGGGGTGCGCCGCGGCGCGATGCAAGGTCCGTTGGCGGGCGTGGCGAGGCATGTGCCCGCTGAGCGATGCACCCTGCAGCGGCGGCGGGCAGGGCATTTGGCCGCTCGCCGCGTGCTGCCTCACGCGGCCTTGCGCGCGCCGAGCGTGGTCAGCAGGTCACTCGCCGCGCGCAGGCGCTCGGCGGCGCCTTCCAGCGGCATCTTGAACTTAAGCTTGTCCTGCCCGTCCAGCGCAAACACGCGCGGCTGCGCCTGGATCAGGCGGATCACCGTCATCGGCTCCACCGCCGGATCCGGGCGGAACAGCACGCGGCCGCCGTTGGCGCCGACTTCGAGCTTGCGGATGCCGAGCGGCGTCGCCACGAGCTTCAACGAGGTCACCGCGAACAGGTTCTTGACCGGCTCGGGCAGCAAGCCGAAGCGATCGATCATCTCGACCTGCAGGTCGCGCAGGTCGTCCTCGTTGCGTGCGCTGGCGATGCGTTTGTACAGCGTCAGGCGGGTGTTGACGTCGGCCAGGTAGTCGTCCGGGATCAGCGCCGGCAGATGCAGTTCGACCTCGGCCTCGTGTTCGTTGGTCAGGTCGAAATCCGGCACCTTGCCCTGTTTCAGCGCGCGCACGGCGCGATCGAGCATTTCGGTATAGAGCGAGAAGCCTACTTCCTCGATCTGGCCGGACTGTTCCTCGCCCAGCAGTTCGCCGGCACCGCGGATTTCGAGATCGTGCGTGGCCAGCGTGAAGCCGGCACCGAGTTCGTCGAGCGAGGCCAGCGCTTCGAGACGCTTTTCCGCATCGGCGGTGATGGAGCGGCCATCGGGCGTCATCAGGTAGGCGTAGGCGCGATGGTGCGAGCGGCCGACGCGACCGCGCAGCTGGTGCAGCTGTGCCAGGCCGAAGCGGTCGGCGCGATTGATGATGATGGTGTTGGCGCTGGGCACGTCGATGCCCGATTCGATGATCGTGGTCGCGACCAGCACGTTGAAGCGCTGGCGGTAGAAGTCGAGCATGATCTGCTCGAGTTCTTTGTCCGGCATTTGGCCGTGCGCGAAGCGGATGCGTGCGTCGGGCATCAGTTCCTGCAGTTCGCGCGCGGTTTTCTCGATCGTTTCGACATCGTTGTGCAGGAAATAGACCTGGCCGCCGCGCGCGTGCTCGCGCTGCATCGCCTCGCGGATCAGCGCCGGATCGTAGGGGCCGATGAAGGTCTGCACCGCAAGGCGGTGCGCCGGCGGCGTGGCGATGATGGAAAGATCGCGCAGGCCGGCCATCGCCATGTTCAGGGTGCGCGGGATCGGCGTCGCGGTCAGCGTCAGCAGGTCGACTTCGGCGCGCAGTTTCTTCAGCGCCTCCTTCTGGCGCACGCCGAAACGCTGCTCCTCGTCGATGATGACGAGGCCAAGGTCCTTGAACTTCACGTCCGGCTGCACGAGCTTGTGCGTGCCGATCATCACGTCGATCTGGCCTTCGGCGAGTTTTTCCAGCGCGGCGCGGATTTCCTTCGGCGACTTGAAGCGCGACAGCACTTCGATGCGGATCGGCCAGTCGGCATAGCGGTCGCGGAAGTTCTGGAAATGCTGCTGCGCGAGCAGGGTCGTCGGCGCCAGCATCGCAACCTGCTTGCCGGCGGTGGCGGTGGCGAACGCGGCGCGCAAGGCGACTTCGGTCTTGCCGAAACCGACGTCGCCGCAGACGACGCGATCCATCGGCTTGCCCTTGGACAGGTCGGCAAGGACGGCCTCGATCGCGGTCGCCTGGTCGGGGGTTTCCTCGAACGGGAACGCGGCGGCGAACTGCTCGGTCATCTCGCGGTCGATCTCGATCGCGGTGCCCTTGCGTGCTTCGCGCTGGGCGTAGATCGCCAGCAGTTCCGCAGCCACATCGCGCACCTTCTGCGCCGCTTTCTTCTTCGCGCGTTCCCACGCGTCGCCGCCGAGGGCGTGCAGCGGCGCCAGTTCCGGCGCGGTGCCGGAATAGCGCGAAACCAGGTGCAGCTGCGCCACCGGCACGTAGAGCTTGTCGCCCTTGGCGTATTCGATGGCAAGGAATTCGCTGGGCTGTTCGCCGAAGCGCACGCGGTCGCCGACATCGAGCTTGATCAGGCCCTGATAGCGACCAACGCCGTGGTCGATGTGCACGATCGGCGAGCCGATGGACAGTTCCGAGAGGTCGCGCAGCACGGCTTCCGGATCGCGTGCGGCGCGCTTGCGCCGGCGCGTCTGTTGCGCGCGTTCGCCGAGCAGTTCGCGCTCGGTCAGTACGGTCAGCGCCGGTTCGGTCAGCGCGAAGCCGGTTTCCAGCGGCGCGACGGTGATGCAGAAACGGTTTGGCACGGCGTCGCCGGTGCTGTGTGCATCGGCGACGAAGTCCTGCCACGAGCCGATCGTCAGCGGCCGCAACTGCGCCGCCGCCAGCTGCTCGACCAGCGCCTCGCGGCGGCCGGCCGAATCGACCGCAATCAGCACGCGGCCGGGATAGGCCGAAAGGAAGCGGCGCAGCGCTTCGCCGGCTTCCTCGCCCTTGCGGCTCAGCGGCAGCGACGGCGCCGGCTGCGTGCCGAGGTCGATGGCATGTTCGTTCGCGCCCTTGGCGACGATGTCGGTGCGCAGCACCGCGTTCAGGCGTTCGCGCAGTTGTTCCGGCGACAGGTACAGCTCGGCTGGCGGCAGCACCGGGCGCTCGATGTCGTGCGCGCGCTGCTCCCAGCGCTGGCCGGTTTGCGTCCAGAACGTCTCGGCCGCGTCGAGCACCTGTTCGCCGAGCACGAACAGTGCATCGTCGGAGAGGTAGTCGAACAGCGTTTCGGTGCGCTCGAAGAACAGCGGCAGGTAGTACTCGATGCCGGCCGGCGTGGCGCCTTCCTTGATGTCCTGATACAGCGGACAGCGGCGCGGGTCGATCGGAAAACGCTCGCGCAGCGTGTTGCGGAAGGCCTTGGCCGATTCCTCGGTCAGCGGGAACTCGCGCGCCGGCAGCAGGCGCACCGATTCGACCTTGTGCTCGGAACGCTGCGTTTCCGGGTCGAAGGTGCGGATGGAGTCGATTTCGTCATCGAACAGCTCGATGCGGTACGGCTCCGGGCTGCCCATCGGGAAGATGTCCAGCAGCGCGCCGCGCACGGCGAAATCGCCCGGTTCCTGCACCTGCGGCACATGCCGGTAGCCGGCGGCTTCGAGGCGGCGCTGCTCGCTGGCGATGTCGAGCTTCTGCGTGCGCTCCAGCACCAGGCCCGAACCGCTGACGTAGCTGCGTGGCGCCAGCCGCTGCATCAGCGTGGCCACCGGCACCACAAGCACGCCGCGCTTCAGCGCCGGCAGGCGGTACAGGGTGGCGATGCGCTGCGAGACGATTTCCGGGTGCGGCGAGAACAGGTCGTAGGGCAGGGTTTCCCAGTCCGGGAACTGCAGTACCTCGACGTCGGCGCCGGTGAACAGCGCGATTTCCGCCTCCAGCGTATTGGCCGAGTGCGTGTCCGACGCGACCGCGACCACCACGCCCTTGTGCGCACGGGCGACCTCGGCCAGCGCCAGCGCGCGGGCGGAACCGTGGGGCGGCGTCCAGTAGCGGCGCAGCTTGGGCGAGGTCGGAAGCGATGGCTTGAACAGGGACTGGGGCATGGCGGAATCGGCGCGGCGGCGCGAAAGGCCGCCGAAAAACGGCGAAGTTTAGCGTCTGCGCGCAGGCGGCGCGCGGAACGTGACCAGATCGAAGGAGGACAGGTTGGTGCTGCGCAGCACGATATCCAGCTTGGCGCCGGCTTCGCCGCAGTCTGCGCAGGCGTAGACGTGCGATACCCAGTCCTCGGCGGCGGCTGCGAGCGGCTGGCCGTTGCGAGAGACCTCCACGCGGTAGTCCTGCGCGGCCGACAGCACCGTATTGTTGACCACCAGATACTCGTCGGGCCGCAGGGTCACCGACAGGCGTCGTTCCTGTTCCTGCGGCGGCGGTGCCCAGTACGGCGGATACACCGGCGTGGCGTGCTGCGCGATCGGCTGGCCGGCGGAGACCGGCGTCGCTTCGAGCACGCCGAGCGGGCCCAGTCGCTGCACTGGCTCGACGCCGAGCCGGGCCAGCGTCGCGCGCGACAGGCCGAGCCAGTGTTGGCGATCGGCATCGGCGCCGTTGACCACCACGTCGCTGCGGCCGCAGGTCAGGCGCATGTCGATGGCGTAGTTGAGCAGCGCATGCGTGGCATACACGCCATGCACGCTGGGTGCCGGGTGCGAGCACAGGAAGCGCCCGCTGGCGGCCATCGCATAGGCCGGCATCCACAGCATCGGCGCGTGCTCGCTCGGCGCCTGCCGCACGTCGATCAGTGGCCACCAGCCAAACGGCCACGCGCCGCGTTGCTGGAAGCGCGCGATGCCGACATCGGCGCTCGCGGCCAGCACCAGCGCGCCGCCGAGCGTCAGCGCCTGCGCCAGACGCAAGCCGCGCCCGCTGCCGCCCAGGCCCAGCGCGAGCGCGCCGCTGCCGAGCACGCAGACCGGCGCGGCCATGTAGAACGGGGTGAGTTCGCGCATCGCGGCGATGGTCGCCATGCCGGCCGCGACCGCTGCCAGCGCGGTGGCCGTGGCCGCGCGCGTGGCCGGGTCGCGCAATCGGCCGACCAGCCCGAGCAGCGCGACGACGACGAGGATTGCCGCCCATGCCAGCGCGACGGCTTGCAGCGGCGCCGGCCACGCCAGCATCGTGCCCAGCCAGTAACGCAGGCCGCCGGCCAGACTGGCGAACGCCATCGGGCCGGTCTGCAGCAGGTTGTCCAGAAAGCCGGTGCGCGCCAGCCAGGTATTGGCATTGCCGAGGTCGGAAAAGCCGTGCATGGCATCCCACCACAGCGCCGGCAGCAGCGGCGCCAGCGCGATCAGCGCTGCCAGTGTCAGCGGCCCGCTGCGCAGCTCGCGCCGGGCCAGCGAGCGCAGGCACAGGCCGAGGCCGATCCATACCAGAGCCAGCGCCGACGGGTGCGCGTGCACGGCCAGGGTGAACGCCAGCGCCATGCCGAGCAGGTGGCGCAGCCGCGCGTGGCGCGCGTAGCGCAGCGCGCAGACGAGGAAGGCCAGCATCAGCATCGGTGCCAGCGTCGGGTGCGACGCCATCTGGAAGTTGAAGGTGATCCAGCCCGGCACGATCAGCAGGGCGGCCCACATCAGGCCGGTACGGCGGCCGTCCAGCGCCTTGCCGGCGAGATACGCGAACGGGATCTGCAGCGCGCCGAGCAGGCCGACCAGCAGGGTGGTCGCGAACCAGCTGCCACCGGTGACGCCGAGCAGGGCGCTGGACGGCCGCCGTACCGGCCTGATGTGGGCCGCCCTGCTGATCGTGCCGGGCTGGATCACCTTCAACTTCCAGATGGCGTCGCAC
>JASLGB010000330.1 GCA_030150315.1 Dokdonella sp.
CGCACCGCGGCCTCGTTCATCGCCGAGGAACCGGAATACTCGAAGGCCGCCGCGCGCCTGCTTGCCGCATTCGTGGACAAGGAAGTGCAGGGACTGGGCGTGCATTCGTTCTCGCAGTCGATTCGCCTGGGCTTCGAGGCCGGCCTGATCAACGATCGCGTGCTGGCCTTTGTCGAGGCGAATGCGCGAAAGCTCAACGACGCGATCGATGTTCGCCACACGCAGCGGTTCGAGTACTTCGGGCTGCGCACGCTGTACGACCGCTACCTGATCAAGCATCCGCAGCGCCGCCATGTGATCGAGACGCCCCAGCATTTCTGGCTGCGTGTCGCCTGCGCGCTGAGCGAGAACGTGGGCGAGGCGATCGAGCTGTACCAGCAGTTCGGCGCGCTCGACTACATTCCCAGTTCGCCGACGCTGTTCAACGCCGGTACGCGGCACGAGCAACTGTCGAGCTGTTTCCTGCTGGATTCGCCGGCCGATTCGCTGGAATCGATCTACGACAAGTACCGCGACGTGGCGATGCTGTCGAAATTCTCCGGCGGCATTGGCCTGGCCTGGCATCGCGTGCGCTCGGAAGGCTCGCTGATCCGCTCCACCAATGGCCTCAGCAACGGCATCGTGCCGTGGTTGAAGACGCTCGATTCCTCGGTCGCGGCGGTCAACCAGGGCGGCAAGCGCAAGGGCGCGGCCTGCGTGTACCTGGAGTCGTGGCATGCGGACATCGAATCGTTCCTCGAACTGCGCGAGAACACCGGCGACGACGCACGCCGCACGCATCATCTGAACCTGGCCAACTGGATCCCGGACCTGTTCATGCGCCGTGTCGACGAGAACGGCATGTGGTCGCTGTTCGATCCGGCCGACGTGCCGGAGTTGCCGGACCTGTGGGGCGCGGCGTTCGAGCAGGCCTATCTGCAGGCGGAATCGCGCGGCATCGCCCGCAAGACGATGCCGGCACGCGACCTCTACGCGCGCATGATGCGCACGCTGGCGCAGACCGGAAACGGCTGGATGACCTTCAAGGACGCCTGCAACCGCGCATGCAACCAGACCGCGCGCGGCGGCAACGCCGTGCATCTGTCCAACCTGTGCACCGAGATCATCGAGGTGACCAGTGCGGGGGAGACGGCCGTGTGCAACCTCGGCTCGATCAATCTGGCCCAGCACCACGACGGCACCGCGTTCGACTTCGACAAGCTCGCGCACACGGTGCAAGTGGCCGTGCGCCAGCTCGATCGCGTGATCGACCTCAATTTCTATCCGATTCCCACTGCGCGCACGTCGAACCTGCGCTGGCGTCCGGTCGGATTGGGTTTGATGGGGCTTCAGGACCTGTTCTTCGCGCTGCGCCTGCCGTTCGACAGCGACGAGGCGCGTGCGTTGTCCGCGCGCATTTCCGAGGAAATCTACTATTGGGCGCTGCGCACATCGCTGGAGCTGGCGCGCGAGAAGGGCGCGCACGCCGCCTTCGCCGAGACGCGCGCCGCGCAGGGCGAGCTGCAGTTCGATGCGTGGAAGGTGGTGCCGCGCGACGTCGCGCGCTGGGATGCCTTGCGCGAGGAAATCAAGGTGCATGGCCTGCGCAACTCGTTGCTGATCGCGATTGCGCCGACGGCGACTATCGCGTCGATCGCCGGCTGCTACGAATGCATCGAGCCGCAGGTGTCCAACCTGTTCAAGCGCGAAACGCTGTCCGGCGATTTCCTGCAGGTGAACCGCTATCTGGTCGGGGAGCTGAAGCGTCTTGGCCTGTGGACGGCCGAGACGCGGGATGCGATCAAGCTGGCCGAAGGATCGGTGCAGCCGCTGACGGCGCTTCCGCCCGAGTTGAGGTCGATCTATCGCACGGTGTGGGAGTTGCCGATGCGCTCGCTGATCGACATGGCGGCCGATCGAGGCGCCTTCATCGACCAGAGCCAGTCGCTGAACCTGTTCATCGAGAATCCGAACATCGGCCAGCTTTCCAGCATGTACATGTATGCGTGGAAGAAGGGGCTGAAGACGACGTACTACCTGCGATCCCGCCCGGCCACACGCATCGCCAAGGCGACGATTGGTGCGTCGGCGGCAGCGCCGGCCAAAACCTTCACCGACGCCGAGGCGGTGGTGTGTTCGCTGGAGAATCCCGAAATCTGCGAGGCGTGCCAGTAACACGCTGCAGCTGCGTGACGCAGCGGACAGGCAGGCATTCCGGCGGTGCTTCAGCGCCGCCGGATTGTGTGCGGCGTTTGCGCGGCGAGAGCGCTTTCCTGCCGCCGCGCCGGTTCGGTCGATCACGACAGTGCGGTGGCCGCTCGGCTTCGGCGCAGCGCGTTCGACGCGCCGCGCTTTGCCGCTGCCTGCCGGCACCCCGTTTCTTCGGCTTGGCGGACCTTGTGCCCGCCAGCCCCACTTTGAGGACGCCATGACTACCCAAGCCACCGCTGACAGCCGCCTGCTGGATCCGGGCTTCAATCTCACCCTGCGGCCGATGCGCTATCCGCAGTTCTACGAGATGTATCGGGCCGCGATCAAGAACACCTGGACGGTCGAGGAAATCGATTTCCAGATCGACCTGACCCATCTCTCGCAGCGCATGAGCGCCGCGGATCGACACCTGATCCAGCGTCTGGTCGCCTTCTTCGCGACCGGCGACTCCATCGTCGCCAACAATCTGGTGCTCAATCTGTACAAGCACATCAACGCGCCCGAGGCGCGCCTGTATCTTTCGCGCCAGCTGTACGAGGAAGCGCTGCATGTGCAGTTCTACCTGACCCTGCTCGACAACTACATTCCCGAGGCGGAGCAGCGCGCGCAGGCTTTTGCGGCGGTCGAGAACATTCCGTCGATTCGGCGCAAGGCCGAGTTCTGCCAGCGCTGGATCGATTCGATCCAGTCACTCGACCGCATGGAAACCGAGGCGGATCGGCGTCAGTTCCTGCTCAACCTGACCTGCTTTGCCGCCTGCATCGAAGGCCTGTTCTTCTTCGGCGCGTTTGCCTACGTCTATTTCCTGCGCTCGCGCGGCCTGCTGCCCGGCCTCGCCGCGGGTACGGCATGGGTGTTTCGTGACGAGTCGGCGCACATGAACTTCGCCTTCGAAGTCTTGCGCACGGTCGAGCGCGAGGAACCGGAATTGTTCGACGAACAATGGGCGGCCCAGGTCACCGAGATGATCGCCGAGGCCGTGGACTGCGAGAGCGCTTTCGCCGAAGACGTGCTCGGCGGAGGCGTTGGCGGCATGACCTTGAAGGAAATGCGCCAGTACCTCGAATACGTGGCCGACCAACGACTGGCGATGCTGCATTTGCCGCCACGCTACGGCGTCAAGAATCCGTTCGCGTTCATGGAGCTCCAGGACGTGCAGGAGCTGACCAATTTCTTCGAGCGCCGCGTCTCGGCCTACCAGGTTGCGGTGGAAGGCGAGGTCGGCTTCGATCATGCGTTCTGAACGGAAGGCGGAAAGACCGGGCGAAGTGCGCTGCGTGGAGATCGTCTTCCCGGACCATTGCAATCATCTCGGCGGCCTCTTCGGAGGTCAGGCCCTGGCCTGGATGGACAAGGCGGCGTTCCTCGCGGCGAGCCGCTTCGCCGGGCGCACGGTGGTTACGGCGCGCTCGGATCGGATTGATTTCCGCGCTTCCGTGCGGTTGGGCGACATTGTCGAGTTGCGTGCCTGTGTGGTCGGAGTGGGGCGCAGCTCGATGACGGTTCGCGTTTCCCTGCTGCGCGAATCCACACCCGGAGCCGAGCCGGAGGTGGCGACGACGGGCGAGTTCGTGATGGTTTCCGTCGATGCGGAAGGGCAGCCGGTACCGGTCGAGCGACATTTGTCGCGCGCGATGGATTGACGCAATGCGTCAGGGTTCGTAACATCCCGCTTCTTCCAGAGGCTCTATGGCGACGGAAGCCGCGGCGGGGTATAGCGCAGTCTGGTAGCGCGCCTGCTTTGGGAGCAGGATGTCGGGGGTTCGAATCCCTCTACCCCGACCAACCCGGTGCAGCACAATATGGCTGACGATGCGCCCGTAGCTCAGCTGGATAGAGCATCGGCCTTCTAAGCCGAGGGTCACAGGTTCGAGTCCTGTCGGGCGCGCCAGCCACCGCGATGAATTGCGGAAGGCGAGCCGGCGGAAGGTTTACGTGGTGGATGTAGCTCAGTTGGTTAGAGTACCGGATTGTGATTCCGGTTGTCGGGGGTTCGAGTCCCCTCATCCACCCCAAATTTGTTGCAGTGCGTTTGTTTCATCTGGTATAGTTTTTCAGGTTGGCCGGAGCGATAGAGACCCCCGTCTTTTCGCCTGCAATCCCGCTCAGCGGGAAGGCCTGAGCGTCGCGCAAGACGCCGCGCAAGTTGTTACGGGGGCCGTTAGCTCAGTTGGTAGAGCAGGAGACTCTTAATCTCTTGGTCCTAGGTTCGAGTCCTAGACGGCCCACCATTCTCTTCAGGCACACACGGTTGTTGAGCATGGCTCCAACCGGCCCTTCGTAAAGATCCTCGTAAAAATCCGCGCCATTTCACGCCACGGCGATGGCCTGCTGTGCGGGTCGCGGTCGAGTACTTGGCTGGTCTTGTGCCCGGGCGCGATCCGCTTGTCGGCCCGATTGGGTGCGCCGGCTGCCTTCGCCTCGAAGCAGGGCAATGTCTGCGCCTG
>JASLGB010000207.1 GCA_030150315.1 Dokdonella sp.
GATCAGGGGTTGAGGGGCGCTGGCGTAGTCGACGTAGTACTTGGGGAATTTCTCGATGTCCTTGCCATCGAGCGCGCTGAACAGCAGGTCGCTGCGTTCGGATGTTTGTGTCGGGCGCAACGCATTGACGACGTACGGCCCCGTCCACGAACGATGGCGGTACTGCGGCTGTTTCGCCTCGGCCAGATCCTTGTCGTCCAGGGCTTCGGCGGAAACGATCACGAAGCGGTCGATGGCGCCGACGATGAAGGCGGGGCGCGCGTGGGAAACCACGTTCAGGCCATACAGCAGCGCGCCGATCTGCAGCAGGGCGATCACGGCGAGGTCGAAGCGCATGCCCTTCTTGCCGTGGCGATAGACGATGAGGGTCAGCAGCGGGCCGATGACCAGATCCACGCCGAGCAGCACAAGGATCAGCTTCTCGCCGCCGGCGGCGCGGCTGAACGGCGGTGGATACCACACGCCGAATATCAGCGCGGCCGCGGCAAGGCCGATCAATACGCTAAGCGAAAGGTGGATGCCTGCGGCTTTCCAGCGGGACATGCGTGCTCCGGGCGGTCTGACTGGCGGTGGAAAATAGCAGGAGTGCCGGCGCGGCGGGAGCGCGGTTGCGGCGCCGTGTGCGTGGTCTTCCGTGCTGCTTGCTATGGCGTGATCGAGCGCGGCCGGCTCGAGTTGCATGGGCTGCGCGGATGGTTGGCAGGTTTGGGCGCGATCCGTCGGCGCGCTCGCGTCGCCATGCAGAGGGCGCGGCGGTGCGCATTCGTGGATCCGTGCGGGTCAGCGGTGGTGCGCGATCGGGCGGCGACCACGGGCAAGGCGACGCATCGGAACCCTTGGAAGCGTGGCTTGCGGCGAGTCGGGCATCGCATCGGCGCCGGCCGTTCTCGTCCGAACTCGGCCTGGCTCCGCGTCGGGGCGCGACTGCTGCGGCTGCCGGCTTATTCGATGCCGAGCTTGTCCAGCCGATAGCGCAACTGGCGCAGGGTCAGGCCGAGGTGGCGGGCGGCGGCGGTGCGGTTCCAGCGGGTGGCTTCGAGCGCCTTCATGATGGCGGCGCGTTCGGTTTCGGCGACGGCGGCGGCGAGGTCGTTGGCGTAGCCGTGCGCGGATGGCGCTTCGTCGACCATCGGCGGCAGGCCGAAGGCGGGCGGCGGTTCGTGGGCGTGGCCGGCGGGCGGCGGGAAGCTGGGGGTGTTGGCCCAGCTTTCGGCGGCTTCGGCGGCGCTGCGCTCGCGCGAGGTCAGGCGCAGGTCGTCGACGTCGATGCGCTGGCCTTCGCACAGCGCGACGGCGCGTTCGAGGATGTTTTCCAGCTCGCGCACGTTGCCGGGGAAGTCGTGTCGCAGCAGCGCGTGCAGCGCGTCGGGCGACAGGCGCGCCGGTTCGCCGCCGCCGTGTTCCTGTGCCAGCCGCTGCAGAACGCGTGCGGCCAGCAGTGGAATGTCGTCGCGGCGTTCGCGCAGCGGCGGCACGCGCAGTTCGATGACGTTGATGCGGTAGAACAGGTCTTGCCGGAACGCGCCCAGTTCGACCAGTCGCGCGAGGTTCTTGTGCGTGGCGGAAAGGATGCGCACGTCCACGCCCAGTTCGGCACGCGCGCCGATCGGGCGCACGGCTTTTTCCTGGATGACGCGCAGCAGCTTCACCTGCATGTGCATCGGCAGTTCGGCCACCTCGTCGAGGAACAGCGTGCCGCCTTGCGCGGCATGGAACAGGCCGTCCTTGTCGACATGGGCGCCGGTGAAGCTGCCTTTCTTGTGGCCGAAGAATTCGCTTTCCATCAGCTCGGACGGAATCGCGCCGCAGTTGACCGGGACGAACGGTGCGCCGGCGCGCGGCCCTTGTTCATGGATCAGGCGGGCGACCAGTTCCTTGCCGGTGCCCGATTCGCCGGCGATGTAGACCGGTGCCTGGCTGCGCGCGACCTTGGCGATGGTGCCGCGCAGCTCGTCCATCACGGCCGATTCGCCGATCAGGCGGGCGCTGCTGGCGCTTTGTTCGTTGCGCTTTTCTTCCGACAGTTTCAGGGCGGTCTGCACCAGGCGGCGCAGCACGGTGATGTCGACCGGCTTGGAAACGAAGTCGAAAGCGCCGGCCTTCAGCGCGCTGACCGCGGCATCGACGTTGCCGTAGGCGGTGATCATCGCGACCGGGGTCTCGGGATGCTGCGCGGCGATCTGGGCAATGATTTCCTGACCGGAGCCGTCGGGCAGGCGCATGTCGGTGAAGCACAGCGCGTAGCGGCGTTCGGCCAGTCGCTGGCGTGCCTCGGAAACGGTCGCGGCCGTGTCGACGGTCAGATCCATGCGGCCGAGCGTCAGCGTCAGCAGTTCGCGGATGTCGCGTTCGTCGTCGATGACGAGGGCGTAGTGCTTGCTCATGCCGTCGATGCGGAAAGGCCGGGTAATGCCCAAGCGTAGAACCTGCGGCAGGCCAACGCAAAGGTCAGCCGGCGGCGGGGCGGCCGAGCACGGTCGTTGTGCCCGGCATCAGCGTGATGCGGAAACAGGCGCCGCCGCCGGCTACCGGAACGTACTCCAGCGTGGCCTGGCTGGCCTCGCACATGGTCTTGGCCAGATACAGGCCGAGGCCGGTGCCGTATTCGTGCGTGGTGTAGAACGGCTCGAAGATGCGCGCGGCGACTTTCTGCGGGATGCCGGGGCCGCGATCGAGCACTTCCATCAGCGGCGGCCCCTTTTCGGTGGCCATGCGCGCGACCACGGTCACGCGCGCCGGCTCGCTGGGATGGCGGCCGTAGCGCAGCGCGTTCTGCACGAGGTTCCATACCACCTGCTGCAGGTGCTGCGGGTCGACCATGGCCTCGACGCGGCGGTTCTGCGTCACCGCGCGCAGGTGGTCGCTGCCGAGATCGTTCGCCTGGCGGTAGTCCTCGACGAAGGCCAGCACCCAGGCGTTGAGGTCGATCATTTCCGGCCGCGAGCGCTCGCGCCGCGACAGTTGCAGGATGTTCTCGATGACTTCGTTGGCGCGCGAGCAGTGGTTGTTGATGATTTCGACCAGGCGCGTGTCGTCTTCGGCCAGCTTGGGTGACTCGGCCAGCAGCTGGGCGGAGTAGCGGATCGCCGCCAGGGGATTGCGGATTTCGTGCGCGATCGAGGCCGACAGGCGGCCGAGCGAGCTGAGCGTGAGTTCCTCGGCGCGACGCGACAGCAGCGAGGTGTCGTCGAGGAAGATCAGGACATGGGCATCGTCGTTGGGCGTGAGCCGGGTGAAGCGCGGGATCACCTCGGGCATGTCGGACGCGAGCGAGACGGCGGTCTGGTCGGTGCGGCCGGAAGTGCGCCAGTGGTAGAGGCGGCGCGACAGTTCGGGCGCGGCACCGCCGAGCTCACGCTGGCCCGGCGACGGGTTGCCGATCAGGTGCCAGGCCGATTCGTTGATGCGCAGGATGGTGTTGCTGGCGTCCACCAGCAGCACGCCGGTCTTCATGCGCTGGATGATGAGCTCGTTGATCTGCTCGAGGTTGAGCAGGTCGACGCCGCGCTGTTCGGCCAGTTCCTCAGTGGCACGCATGTGCTGGCCGACGTGGCGCAACAGCACGGCGACCAGGAAATAGGCCAGCCCGATCGCGGCGGTTTCGCGCGTGGGGCGCTCGTAGGCATAGTCCAGCCAGGGCGACATCGCATACGGCAGCAGCAGGCCGGCGGTGGCGATGAAGGCGAACATCAGCGCGCGGTTGGGCATCAGCAGCGAAGCGATGCCGACATTGACCAGCAACATCAGCGGGATCGCGTCGTAGGCGTGTACCGCCATCAGCACCAGCGAGGCGGCCAGCACATCGACCACAATGGCCGGGCCAAGTCCGCTCAATCCCTAGCGCAGGCGCCGCGTGGACAACAGCAGCAACAGCGAAATGATGAGGTAGGCGCCGGCCACGATGCGCCCGAGCAGCGGCCGTTCGACGCGGACCGCCTCGATCGCGTACGGGCTGAAGACCAGCAGCATGTAGACCACCGCTTCCAGGCAGCGGTAGAGGTTGAAGAAGTACAGCTCGCGCCGGGTGATGTCGCCCGGAGTCTCGAAGGTGCCGCCTGTGCGCCGGTTCACGTGAAGGATTCCCTCCTGCGGCGGGAGTATAGCCATACCGCTGCGGCTCTCCCGCGCCGGTGCCCGGTGGCGTGCGAACGGATGGGCATTTTGATTTCGGCCCGGCGATCCCTGAAAATAGGAAACCGTTTTCGTCCGGGTCGCTCCTCCTCTTCTTCCCGGCCGGTTCCCGGATGGCGCTTGTGCGGCGCGTTGCCTGCGCCGCCTTGGCGTGTCCCACTCTCAAGGTGCCCGCATGAATTTCCACGAATACCAAGCCAAGGAATTGTTTGCCGCCTATGGCATCCCCGTGCCGCCCGGCAAGGTCGCCAACACGCCCGAAGCCGCCGTCGATGCCGCCAAGGCGCTCGGTGGATCGCAGTGGATGGTCAAGGCGCAGATCCACGCAGGCGGTCGCGGCAAGGCCGGTGGCGTGAAGTTCTGCAAGTCGACCGACGACGTCAGGACCGCGGCCGCCGGCATGCTCGGCACGAACATGGAAACCTACCAGTCCGCCGGCCGCGCGCTGCCGGTGAATCTGGTGCTGGTGACCGACGCGACCAACATCGCCAAGGAACTGTATCTGTCCATCCTGGTCGACCGTGACACCCGGTCGGTCTCGTTCATCGCCTCCAAGCACGGCGGCGTGGACATCGAGCAGGTGGCCAAGGACACGCCGGAAGACATCCACACCATCGTGGTGGACTTCGTCGAA
>JASLGB010000428.1 GCA_030150315.1 Dokdonella sp.
GGCGGATGGTGAGATCACGCGAGTGGCCGGCGCACGCCGCGCGCGGGCAGCATCCGGCTGGCACACGGCGGCGCATCCAAAGCCGCCCATAGCGCCGTGGCCGCACCCGGGCCAAGCTGCCCGGATTCGGCAGTCGCACACGGTCTGTGGCACTCTCTCCCGCCGCTCACGATTTTCGATTCATGCGCAGCACCCTTCTGATCCTCGCTCTCGCGCTCGGCGGCGGCCTGCTCGGCCTCGTCGCCAGCGGCTGGCTCATGCGCGCGCAAGCGCCGGTCGCGCTCGCCCCGGGCGACCTGATCCAGAAACCGCGGCCCGACTTCGAACGCCCCGACCTCAACGGCCAGACGCGCCGCCCGGCGGAATGGGATGGCAAGCTGGTGCTGCTCAATTTCTGGGCCAGCTGGTGCACTCCCTGCCGCGAGGAAATGCCGCTGCTGGACGAAACGCAGCGCCGCCACGCCGGCAAGGGCCTGCAAGTGGTCGGCATCGCAGCCGATACGGCCGAGGCCACGCGCACGTTCCTGGACGAATTCCCGGTCGGCTATCCGATCCTGGTCGACGACCCGAGCCTCGGCGGCGACGTGTCGCGCGATTACGGCAATCGCATGAACGTGCTGCCTTTCACCGTGCTGATCGGCCGCGACGGGCGCATCCTTGCGCAACGTGCCGGCAACTTCAGCGAAGCCTCGCTCGAGGAATGGCTCGCGCCGTTCTGGTGAGGCCGCTGCGCCGGGAAAACCTGCCCGCACACATTGCCGTCGTCGGCCCGCCGAACCATTCAAACGCCTGTTTCACCCTCTAACGTCGGCATATCGCGCCAAACGTCGCCGAACTGGACATCACCCGGCCGCTGATTCAGACTCTCGCCCTTGTTTTTCGGGAGTACGGCAACCCGTGGCGAAGATTCTCGTCCTGCACGGCCCCAACCTGAATCTGCTCGGCAGCCGCGAGCCGGAGCTCTACGGCCACGCCACGCTGGCCGCGATCGACGCCGACCTCGCCGCGTGCGCCACGGCGGCCGGACATGCGCTGGAAAGTTTCCAGTCCAATGCCGAGCACGCGCTGATCGAGCGGATTCACGCCGCGCGCGAAGACGGCACCGGGTTCATCCTGATCAATCCCGCCGCGTTCACGCATACCAGCATCGCCCTGCGCGACGCGCTGGCGGCGGTGGCGATTCCGTTCATCGAAGTACACCTGTCGAACGTGCACGCACGCGAGCCGTTCCGGCACCACTCGTATCTGTCCGACCTCGCCGTTGGCGTGGTGTGCGGCCTGGGCCCGATCGGCTACGGCCTGGCACTGACCGCCGCACTCCAGCGCATCGGGCAGGACCGCTGATTTCCCCCAGTTCCCGGCCGCGCACAGGCGCCGGCACCAAACCCAAGAGGCCTACCGTGGATTTGCGCAAGATCAAGAAGCTCATCGACCTGCTCGAGGAATCCAACCTCGCGGAACTGGAAATCAAGGAAGGCGAGGAAATCGTGCGCCTGTCGCGCCTGCCCAAGGGCATGGTCGGCACCCTGCCCGTCGCCGCCAGCCCGATGCCGCAGGCCGTTCCGGCGCGCGTCGAGGCCGCCGCACCGGCTGACGCGGAAGCGCCTGCGGCAACCGGCAAGGCGCTGCCCGATGGCCACGTCGTGAAGGCGCCGATGGTCGGCACGTTCTACGCATCGGCCAATCCGGAATCGGCACCGTTCGTGAAGGTCGGCCAGTCGGTCAAGGCCGGCGACACGCTGGGCATCATCGAAGCGATGAAGATGTTCAACCAGATCGAGGCCGACACCAGCGGCACGGTCGTCGCCATCCTCGTCAACAACGGCCAGCCCGTGGAGTTCGACGAACCCATGTTCGTCATCGGCTGAGGCAGGACACCATGCTCGACAAGGTCGTAATCGCCAATCGCGGCGAGATCGCATTGCGCGTGCTGCGCGCGTGCCACACGCTCGGCATCAAGACGGTCGCGGTGCATTCCACCGCCGACCGCAACCTCAAGCATGTCGGCATGGCCGACGAGTCGGTGTGCATCGGCCCGGCGCCGGCGGTCGACAGCTACCTCAACATCCCGCGCATCATCGCCGCCGCCGAAGTCACCGACGCGCAGGCGATCCATCCGGGCTACGGCTTTCTGGCCGAACGCGCGGACTTCGCCGAGCAGGTGGAGAAATCCGGCTTCGTGTTCATCGGCCCGACCGCCGACGTGATCCGTCTGATGGGTGACAAGGTCGAGGCGATCCGCGCGATGAAGGCCGCCGGCGTGCCGTGCGTGCCCGCCTCCGGCGGCCCGCTCGGCGAGGACATGGTCGCCAACACCAAGATCGCCCGCGAGATCGGCTACCCGGTCATCATCAAGGCGGCCGGCGGCGGCGGCGGCCGCGGCATGCGCGTGGTGCATACCGAGGCCCACCTGTCGAGCGCGATCCAGATGACCAAGTCCGAAGCCAAGGCCGCCTTTGGCAACGGCGAGGTCTACATGGAGAAGTTCCTCGAGAATCCGCGCCACATCGAGATCCAGGTGCTGGCCGACACGCACGGCAACGCGATCCACCTCGGCGAACGCGACTGCTCGATGCAGCGCCGCCACCAGAAAGTCGTCGAGGAGGCCCCCGCCCCCGGTATCACCGCGCAACAGCGTGCGGAAATCGGTCAGGTCTGCGTCGAGGCCTGCAAGCGCATCGGCTATCGCGGCGCAGGGACGTTCGAGTTCCTGTACGAGAACGGCCGCTTCTACTTCATCGAGATGAATACGCGCATCCAGGTCGAGCACCCGGTGACCGAACTGATTACCGGCGTCGACCTCGTGCGCGAACAGCTGCTGATCGCCGGCGGCGAGAAGCTGACGATCCGCCAGGAGGACATCGTCCTCGACGGCCATTCCATCGAGTGCCGCATCAACGCCGAAGACCCGGACACCTTCATGCCCAGCCCCGGGCTGGTGAAGCGCTTCGAGTCGCCCGGCGGCCCCGGCGTGCGCGTGGACACGCACGTCTACGACGGCTACCGCATTCCACCCAACTACGACTCGATGATCGGCAAGCTGATCGTGCACGGCCGCGACCGCGAGACCGCGATCGCGCGCATGCGCATCGCGCTGTCGGAAATGGTCGTCGAAGGCATCAAGACCAACGTGCCACTGCAGCAGCGCATCATGGCCGACGGCGGCTTCCAGACCGGTGGACAGAATATCCACTACCTCGAAAAGCGCATGGCCGAAGCGCGTGAAAAGGCCATCGGCATCGGCTGACGACGCGGCCTCCGGCGGAGCACGCAATCCTGGCTCCGCCGGAACCCGGCACGGCCGCGCAGCGACGCGGCCGTTTCGCCCGCGTCACGCCGGGCGTGGAAAACGCCAGCCCGGCAACGGTCGCGGGCGGCTCGGACAGGCATCGCGACAGAACGCTTGGTCGTCAGCGGGCCGCCCGCGGCGTCCGGCCGAACGGCAGCACCCTCCGGTTCGGCGGCTCGCCGCAAGCAGCGCGATTCCAGGATACTTCCGCCTCCTGCCTGCGGCGCACTTCCCGACGTGAGAACAACGCAGCCCGGCCCGCGCCAGAATCTCCCGCACGCCCGAGTGTCGAACGCACGGCATGCCGGATGACGGCGCGGATCGTGCAGCCGCCTCCGAACCCGCCCGCTTGCCGACTGCCGCTGGCGCAGACCATCGTCCGCCGCACCCGCTGATCGGCGCCGCCACGAGAACAACCGACCATGCCCTACCTCGAACTTTCCCTCACCCTTTCCCAGTCCGACCAGGAGCGCGTGGAACTCGCCTTCGAGGAAGCCGGCGCGCTCAGCGTGACCCTGCTCGACGCCGACGTGGACACGCCGAACGAGCGCGCCATCCTCGAACCGGGCGTCGGCGAGACACCGCTGTGGGGCGAGATCGTGCTGCAGGCGCTGTTCGATGCCGACGCCGATCGCGCCGGCCTCGTGCATGTGCTGACGGAACTGCTGCCCGACATCGAGCCGGAGCGCATCGGCTTTCGCGAAGTCGCCGACCAGGACTGGACGCGCGTGTGGATGGACGACTTCCGGCCGATGCAGTTCGGCCGGCGCCTGTGGATCTATCCGTGGAACATCGAGCCGCCCGCCGACGACGCC
>JASLGB010000220.1 GCA_030150315.1 Dokdonella sp.
GGTTCTATCGCGGAGCAGTCGAATCAGGTGCTGCGCGACAGATGTCCGGAATGCACTACGGTGATGCGGCTTCGAGGGGCGCGTCATGCCTCCTTCCCACGTTGTTGGCTCGCGCAACAGGTCGTGCAGTCGAAGCAATACCGCTTGCAAGCAGAGCGGGGATGCCTCGCCAGAGGCTTTGCGCAAATAGTCGCGATCAGTTTCAGGAAACAGCGTCTCGACTGTGAGGGGCAATGCGCAGTGCGCTCGAAGTGCCTGTTCATGGCGCTTCATCGAGACCGTCAGCTTTTCAACGAGCCCGCGAACATCATTGACAGCTTCATGCTGCTCGCTTGCCGATACCTTTGGCATCGCCTCCCATGAGCCACGCGCCGACAGACAAGCTTCCAAGACTTCTTGCCCCACGTCCCGACCAGATTCATGCGCTATCGCTTCCAATCGATCACAGAGCGCTGGGCTGTCGATGATGCGTGTCAGAACAGCGCGATCCCAGTACGGCGGCCAGAACTCAGGGCCGCCGTTGTATGCATTGATCCATGTAGGAGGGGGCTGCGAGCGAGTCATCTTGCCTTCCTATGCTGCCCGTACCAGCTTAGCCACGGCACTAGCCTTGTGCTCCGGCGCAAGATGCGCGTAACGAAGCGTCATCTTCAAGTCAGCATGGCCGAGCAATTCCCGAACCGTGTTGAGGTCAACACCCGACATGACAAGCCGCGACGCAAAGTGATGCCGAAGATCGTGCCAGCGAAAGTCTTTCAACTTCGCTGCGGTGGAAACGGTCCGCCATGACGAATCGACATTGGTCATGGGCTTGCCGTCCTTGCCCGGAAAGACGAGTTCATCTGCCCCGCCCGGATGTTGCCGCATCCAGCGCGTGACCGCCTCGAACGCTTCCGTATTCAGCGGGACATGACGAGCTTTCCCGCTCTTCGCAGCCGCCGCGCGAACCTTGACTTGCTGTTTATCCGTGTCGATGTCGGCCCTGCGCAGCTTAAACATTTCTCCCCGACGAAGCCCCGTGTTGATGGAGAGAAGGACCATAGGCTGGATGTGGTCGGCGTAATCCTCGGCCTCAATGGAAGCCACTAGCTCCAGCCCGCGTTCGGTCAGCCACCGACGGTGGTTCTCACGGGCCTCCCTTGCGGCCTCGTCACGATCCATGAGGGCTTGCCGAAGGCGCTTCTCTTCATCGTCGCTCAGGTACCGGACGCGGTGATCGTCTTCAACCCTCGCTTGTTTGACCTTTCGCATCGGGTGATCTGCCAAATGGTCCCATTCGACCGCCTTGGTCAGGGCTGAACGAAGCGCGGCCATCTCGCGGTTGACCGTGCTTGCCTTGGTGCCGGACTTGAGGCGATTGGACTTCCACTTGTCGAGTTGCCATGCCGTCAGGCTGTCCAGCCGCTTGTCGAGCAGGTCATGGAAGGAATGTCGAAGCCGGGCAAGGGTCATTTCCGCCGTACTAAGATGCGTCCCAGCCCATGGACCGTAGTGTTCTTCAAGGAACTGGCTGAGCGTCGGCTTCCGCTGTTCGCGCTGGCGTTTGCGCTTCGCTTCGTTGGGATCGATGCCACGAGCCACGTCGCCCAATACTTTCTTGGCCTCGTCTCGGGCTTGGGTCGGCGTCAGCGGCGGAGTGCGACCGATGACGTAGCGGTTCTTGCGGCCGTTGCCGCGCAGTCGATAGACGCACAGAAAGGTCTTGGTGCCGGAGGAATGGACCCGGAGTTGAAACCCGCGCAGGTCCGTGTCGTTGACATCGTAGGGGCGCTCGGCCGGCTGCAATGCGGCGACAAGCTGAGCGGTGATCTTGGCTTTCATGGATGAAGTCCTCTCCTGAATGACGGAAGAGGCTTCATCCCGTTGCGTGGTCCACCTGTGGTCCAATTTGAGGGCACAAGGGCGAATCGTCAAGCACAATCTTGCACCTGCTCCCTGTCCTATCTGTCTGATATAGAAGGGAAGCGAGGTGCCTCCATGTGCATGTTCGCGCCTTGGTGTGCTAGCCTCGGAGGCATTCACACGGCAAGGGTCGCAGGTTCGATCCCTGCACCGCCCACCAGTAGACGAAAGAAGCCGCCTTCGGGCGGCTTCTTTTTGTTTGTGCCGAAGCGGGTCGAGTGCTCTCGATTCGTCGAGTGGGATGAGGCGCGGCGGGTCGTTGCTTCGACGGTGCAAGCGACCGCCTTGCCGATCCGGCGCGGTATGGCCTTCCATGGTTGGCTCGTGCGTGACCGCGCTGCTACCCTGCGTGCCCGTTCTTTCACTCACCTCCTTCGCTGCCGCGAAGCGTCCCGCATGAACCATTCTCCGGCGAACAGCCACGATTCGATCCGCGCCGTGCTCTGGCAAGGCGACCACCTGCGTCTTCTCGACCAGCGCAAGCTTCCGTTCGAGGAGGTCTACGTCAATTGCCGCTCGGCGCAAGACGTCGCCGAGGCGATTCGCGATCTCGTCGTGCGCGGTGCGCCGGCGATCGGCATCGCGGCGGCGTGGGGCGTGGCGCTGGCGGCGCGCGAGGGTGTCGCCGGGCTCGGTGGCGCTCTCGCGCTTCTGCGCGCCGCGCGGCCGACGGCGGTGAACCTGATGTGGGCTCTGGATCGCATGAGGCGCGCCGGTACCGATGCCGCTGCGCTCGAGCGCGAGGCACAGGCGATCCAGGACGAGGACCTTGCCGCGAACCGCCGCATGGGTGAGCTCGGTGCGGCGCTGCTAGGGACCGGTGTCGGCGTACTGACCCATTGCAATACCGGTTCGCTGGCAACTGCCGGCTACGGCACGGCGTTGGGCGTGATCCGCGCGGGCTTCGCATCCGGGCGCATCGTGCACGCATACGCTGGCGAGACGCGGCCTTGGTTGCAAGGGGCGCGCCTGACGATCTGGGAGCTCCTGCGCGACGGTATTCCGGCGACGCTGATCGCAGACTCGGCCGCATCGCATCTGATGAAGACCGGCCGGGTGCAGTGGGTCATCGTCGGCGCCGATCGCATCGCCGCGAACGGTGATACCGCGAACAAGATCGGCACCTACCAGCTCGCGATCGCGGCGCACCACCACGGCGTGAAATTCATGGTCGTCGCGCCGTCGTCGACGGTCGACATGGCCACCGCGAGCGGAGACGACATCGAGATCGAGTTGCGCTCGCCAGACGAATTGCTTGGCTACGGCGGTCGGCGCACGGTCGTCGACGGCGCACAGGCATGGAATCCGGTGTTCGACGTGACGCCGGCCGGCCTGATCGACGCGATCGTGACCGAGCGCGGCGGGGTCGAGCGTCCGGACGCGGAGCGCATGGCTGCATTGTTTCCGGCGCGTTGAGCGACCGCATCGGCATGGCGCTGCGCAAGGAGATCTTGTTGTTCGCCGTCAGCGGCGTGATCGGCTTCGTGGTCGACGCCGGGGTGCTGCAGCTGCTGGTCGTCGGCCTG
>JASLGB010000093.1 GCA_030150315.1 Dokdonella sp.
TCGGGCGCACGCGCCTTGAGCCGTGGCAGGGCCGCTTCGAGCGCCCCTTTCTGCTCTTCGGTCTTGGGTGGAAAGAACTCGAAGGAAATCGGGACACGGGTCATGGGAGGTCCGCTGTTAGCATGCAGGCGCGCACTATATCTCTTGTTTCGGATGAAGAGATAGATACCGCGCAAGCCTTCGCGTGGCGGCCGGCCTTGCGCTAAGTTGCGTGCCCCCAACGGAACTGCCTTGCCATGGCCTATCCCCCCGAGTTCATCCGCTTCGCCGAGGCATTCCGCGCCGACCGGTTCGAGCAGGCGCTCGCGCTGATCGATCCGCTGATCGCGCGGCATCCCGATTCGCCGGCACTTCGCTGGCATCGGGTGCGCACACTGCAGGCACTCGGCCACGACGAGCCGATGCGCACGGAGCTGGCACGCGTGCTGGAAATGCGGCCGAACTATGTGCCCGCCATCGTGTTGCATGTGCGCTGCGCCCTCGACGACGTGGGGGATGATTCCGATTGGGACGAATTGGAAGGCAAGGCGCTGGAGCGCCGCCAGCGCGAGCACGAATTGGCGCAGCAGCGGCAATCGCTGTGGGCGGAACAGCAGCTGCGGCCGGCGCTGACGCGCGAGCCGGACAACCTCGATGCGCTGGAGCTGCTGGCCAACGTGCTGCAAGGGCGCAGCGAAGACGCGCGCGCGCAGGCCGAGTCGCTCTCGCTGCTCGATCGCGCACTGGAACTTGCACCCGGCCGTGTCGATCTGCGCGAGTGGCGCGCGATGCAGCGCATGGCCTCGGCGATGTCGGACGGAAACGACGCCGACGAGGTCGACGAGACCGAGACCGTGCAGACCTTTGTCGGACTGCGTCAGTCGCGCAGCGGACTCGAAGCGGCGCTGACTGACTACGAACGCTGCCACGCCGACAGTGGCGAGATGCGTTATGCCGTGCGCGCCGCCTCGATCCTGCACGATCTCGGCCGCCACGACGATGCCGTTGCGCGCTACGACCGCATCCTTGCCGGGCTGCCGCCCGACCACGGCTCGCGCGCCATGATCCTTGAGCGTCGTCGGCGCTCGGAAAACGGCGGTGCCGGCGAGCGCGAGGAAATGGTTCATCTGCTGCAGCAGATCGCCGCCGGCGACGGCAAGGACCGGAACCTGCAGGACGATGTCGCGGCACAGGTCATGCTGGGGCTGGGACAGGCGATGAATTCCGGTGCCTCGCTGGGCGATGCGCTGCAGCTACTGTCCAGCGACGACCCGAACGATGTGCTCGCCTTCGGCATTGCGCAGCAGGTGCTGGCGCAGGCGTTCGAGCCGCCGCCGGAGTTGGAGGAAGTGGCCGCGGCGGACTATCCGGCGTGGCAACGCCGCTTCGCCGATCGCATCGCCGCGCAATTGCAGGGCAGTGGCCTGCAGGCGATCTGCGACGCAGAGGCCAGAGGGCTGTTCCCGATGCTCGGCCAGCATGTGCTGCTGCGCTTCCACACCGATCCGGGCGGTGGCCTGCGCGCGGCGAGCTACGCCATGCGCCCCAAGTGGCCGGGCTGGGCCGGCTTCCTGGTCCTGCTGCTGACCGGTCGCTGGAAGACCGCGAAGATGTTCGAGTGCATCAGCCATTTCGACGACGGCACGCACCTGGTCACGCAATGGGTCAATCCGTCGCCGTTCGAGTACGGCGGTTTGATCGACATCGAGCGCATGCCGCTGCGCACATCGCCGAAGGCTCTGGTCGAACGCCATCGTCAGCGCGTCGCTGATCACCAGGCGCGCAATCCCGCTGCGCGCGCCCTGGCGGCGACGGACCTGGCCGGCGTCGAGGAACTGTGGATCGCCGGGCAGGAGGTCAAGCGCGACTATCGCGCATCGATCGGTTACGTCACCGACGCGGAATTGCGCCGGTTTCTCGGCGCGCAATACGCGCGGCTGGGAGACAAGGTGAAGGTCGCGATACGCCGGATCGCGTCGGCGTGAACACCCCAACTGACGATGAATGCACGGCCGCGATCACGTTCGCGAAACGATGCCCTCACGATGACCTAAGAGGAGCCGGCGCATTGTCGGCAGGCCTGCAAACGGCAGGCGTTTTCGGAGAGTTCCTATGGACAGCAACCGCATCCACGGCACCAAGCACGAGGTGAAGGGCGCCATCAAGGAAATGGCTGGAAAGGTGACCGGCAACAAGAAGCAAGAAGTGGAAGGCAAGCTGGAAAAGAATGCCGGCAAGGTGCAGAAGGAAGTCGGAAAGGCCGCGGACCAACTGCGTCGCGAACGCCACTGACGACAGGACGGCGTCGAGGCCAGCGCCTCGGCGCCCGCTCGCGGTCGACCTGACCGCGCTGGCGGCGGTACCCGTGTTCGTGCTGCTCGCCCACCAAACGCGGCGACGCATGCGCGAGGGGCAGGGCGACAGCGTGTGGGCCGCGAACTTGGCATCGGCCTGACGCGGGCCATCATGTCGCTGTCGGGCGGAGGGTGACGGGTTTACCATCGCCGGCTGTCGATCCCGGCGTTGTCGCATGTCCCTGTTCCGTTTGCTGTCGCTGTTTGTCCTGTCTGTCCTTTTGTCCTCGGCCCCCGCGCATGCGCATGCGCAGGGCGCCGCCACGTCGCAGCCGTCAACCTCGGTGCCGTCACCGTCGACGCAGGCGCTGTTCGATGCCGAGCTGCGGCGCATCGTCGAGGAGGCCGGCGTACCCGGCGCGGCCTACGCGATCGTCGCCGACGGGCGCGTGCACACCGCGCGCGGCATCGGTGTGCGCGAGCTCGGCGGCAGCGAGCCGGTCGGCCCCGGCACGGTGTTCCGCATCGCCTCGGTTTCCAAGACCTTTGCGGCGCAGCTGGCGGCGTTGCTGGTTCGCGAAGGCCGGCTCGACTGGGCCGCGCCGGTCACGCGCTTCGCGCCGGACTTCCGCTTGAAGGGCAGCGCCGAGCAGCGCTTGCAACTGCGTCATCTGCTCGGGCAATCCACCGGGCTGGTGCCGAACGCCTACGACAACCTCGCCGACGCGGGACAGTCGCTGCAGCAGATCCTGCCGCAGTTCCGCACGCTGGCGCCGTCGAGTGCGCCGGGGC
>JASLGB010000099.1 GCA_030150315.1 Dokdonella sp.
CGGGACAACGCAGCAGTGTGGGCGATGGCGATGACGTTGCCGTGACGTGCGTCGCGCCAGAGCGATCCGCGTCCATTCACGCGGGCGAAAGGTTTGCATAGGCCAGCACCAGGCGCTTGCGCCCGGCATGGGCGAAATTCACCTCGACCAGCGTGTGCGCGCCGGCGCCTTCGTAGCCGAGCACGACGCCTTCGCCGAAACTCGGGTGCCGCACCGGCTGGCCGAGCTTGAACGGAACGGCCGCGTCCGCCACTGCCGTCGGCCGGCTCGCGAATGCCGGGCGGCTGACCTGCACGCGCGGGCGCACTTCGTTCAGCAGTTCCGCCGGGATCTCGTTGAGAAAGCGCGAAGGCCGGGCATACGACTCCACGCCATGCAGGCGCCGCGATTCGGCGTAGCACAGCACCAGCCGTTCGCGCGCGCGCGTGATGCCGACGTAGGCGAGGCGGCGTTCCTCTTCGAGGCGGCCCGGTTCCTCGGTCGATTTCTGGCTCGGAAACAGGCCGTCTTCGAGGCCGACGAGGAAGACCAGCGGGAATTCCAGACCCTTGGCTGAATGCAGCGTCATCAGTTGCACGCAGTCTTGGCCCGGTTCGCCCTGGCCCTCGCCGGCTTCCAGCGCGGCGTGCGACAGGAACGCGGACAGCTCGGACAGGCCCGCCTCCAGATCGTCCGGGGTGCGCCGGAAACGAGCGGCGACGTTGACCAGTTCGTCGAGGTTGTCCACGCGCGATTCGGCGCTGCCGCGGCTGTCTTTTTCGTAGAACTCGCGCAAGCCGGACTGGGCGATCGCGTGTTCGACCTGCTCGGCCAGTGTCAGCGCCGCGTCGCCAGGCTCGGCCTCGTCCACGCTGTCGCGTGGCTGCGAGGAGGGCGCGAGGCAGTCGCGCGCGAGTCCTTCGACCAGTTCCATGAAGCTGCGCACGGCGTTCTTCGCGCGCGCGGCCAGCGCGTCGGCTGCCAGTTCGCCGAGTGCGGCCTCCCACATCGACAGCGACTGCGCGCGGGCGCGCTGGCGCACGAGGTCGAGCGTGCGCCCGCCGATGCCGCGCGTGGGCGTGTTCACGGCGCGCTCGAACGCGGCATCGTCGTGGCGATTGGAGACCAGCCGCAGATAGGCCAGCGCGTCCTTGATTTCGGCGCGGTCGAAATAGCGCAGTCCGCCGTAGATGCGGTATGGCACCTCGTGCTGGATCAGCTGTTCCTCGAAGTTGCGCGACTGCGCGTTCGAGCGGTAGAGGATCGCGATGTCCGAGGCGTTCGCGCCGGCGCGGATTGCTTCGCGCAGGCGCTCGACGACATGGCGCGCCTCGTCCTGCTCGTTGTAGGCCGCGTACACGTCGATCGCCGCGCCGGCGTCGCCCGAGGTCCACAGCTTCTTGCCGAGTCGGTCGGGGTTGTGCGCGATGACCGCGTTCGCGGCAGCGAGGATGGTGCCGGTGGAACGGTAGTTCTGCTCCAGCCGGATCGTCTGCGCGCCGGGGAAATCGCGCAGGAACTGCTGCACGTTCTCCACGCGCGCGCCGCGCCAGCCGTAGATCGCCTGATCGTCGTCGCCGACCACGAACACCTTGCCGGTGTTGCCGGCGAGCACGCGGATCCATGCGTACTGCAGCGTATTGGTGTCCTGGAATTCGTCGATCAGCAGATGGCGGAAGCGCTCGCGGTAATGCGCCAGCAGCGCGTCGTTCTGCAGCCACAGCTCGTGCGCGCGCAGCAGCAGTTCGGCGAAATCGACCAGGCCGCCGCGACGGCAGGCGTCTTCGTAGGCGCGGTAGATGTCGATCATCGCGCGCGCGTTCTGGTTGTAGCCGGCGTCGAGCGCGTCCGGGCGCTTGCCCTCGTCCTTGGCCGCGTTGATGATCCTCTCGTGGTGGCGCGGCGGGTAGTAGGCATCGTGCAGGACGATGCCATGGATCGTGCGCTTGATCAGGCGCTGCTGGTCGTCGGCATCGAGGATCTGGAAGGTTTCCGGCAGCCCCGCCTCGCGATGATGGCGACGCAGCAGGCGGTGCGCGATGCCGTGGAAAGTGCCGATGGTGAGGCCGCGCGTGCCGCCGCCGATCAGGTTCTCGGCGCGGCTGCGCATCTCGGCCGCCGCCTTGTTGGTGAACGTGACCGCCAGCACCGACCACGGCGACTGCCGCTCGACTTCCAGCAGCCAGCCGATGCGGTGCGTCAACACGCGTGTCTTGCCGGAGCCGGCGCCGGCCAGCACGAGATAGTGCCCCGGCGGCGCGGTCACGGCCTCGCGCTGCGCGGGGTTCAGGTCATCGATGAGGTGGGAAACGTCCATCGCTCGGCGTTCGGGCCTCAGTGTCCGTTCTTCGCATGCGCGACGTTGTTGTTCATCAGACGGTCGGTGATGGCGATGCCGATCGCCGACAGGATGAACACGCAATGGATGATCGTCTGCCACAGCACGCCAGTCGTCGTCAGCGTGGAGCAGCGCGGCGCGGCGACGGTGGTGTCCTTGATCAGCGCGAACTCCTCGGCCGAGCAGAAGGGCAGGCCTTCGAGCGCGCCGGCGGCGATGAAGGTCTTGAGCAGGTGGATCGAGCTGATGCCGATGATCGCCATCGCCAGCTTCACCTTCAGCACCGATGCGTTGACGTGGCTGAGCCATTCCGGCTGGTCCGGGTGGCCTTGCAGGTTCAGGCGGGAGACGAAGGTTTCGTAGCCGCCGACGATGACCATGACCAGCAGGTTCGAGATCATCACCACGTCGATCAGGCCGAGCACGATCAGCATGATCTCCTGCTCGCCGAAGTTCACCGAGCCGTGGATCAGGTGCCACAGTTCCTTCAGGAACAGCACCACGTACACGCCCTGCGCGACGATCAGGCCCAGATACAGCGGCAGCTGCAGCCAGCGCGAGGAAAAGATCAGCGCCGGCAGCGGCGACATCGGAGAAGGAACTCGTGACATGCGGATTCGGGTCAGGCGGAAGGAACCGGCAATTCTAAGGCACAAGCACGACGCGGAATGACCGCCGGCGCCGCGGAAACCGATTCCGCACCGGCGTGGACGCAGGCCTTGCCGGCCATCGCCGGAAACGGCGCCGGACTCGCCTTGGCGGCGGTGACGGAGGCTTTGCGACTGCGTAATCCCTAGTCCTGCATGCGGAATCGGTGCGGATGGTGCCGCTGATTGGCCTACCATCGGGACCTGCCGAGGCCGCAGCCGCGGGACGGCACCGAGGTGGCGATGAGCGGATCGAGCAGAAGCAGTCCGGCCTGCCGGGCGGAAGCCGCCACGGCAACGGCGCGCCGCGGGGAGCCACCATCTGGCGTGCGCGTTGACGCGCGGGAACGGGAGCCATGGCGCAGGGGGATTTCCGTCCTGTTCGTTCTTGCCGCGATCGCGGCTGCACCGCGCCACGCATCCACACAGGACATCGCGCCAGCGATCCGCGAGCGCGTTGTCGCCGCAGCCGGCCAGGCCTTCGGCTGGAAAGCCGACGATGTCCTGCTGCAGCCGAGCGAGCTGCAGGCCAGCGCCGGGGGCCGCTTCTACCGCGCATCCAACCGGGCGATCCCCGATGCGGGCGTGGTGCATTTCGCTCAGGGCAGGGACGGCGCATGGATCGATGGCGCGCGCGATCCAGACGCGGCTGCCGAGGTGCTGCGGCAGTGCGGCCGGGACGCGGACGCCGACTGGTGGGCCCGTGTGGTCACGGTCTTTGAGGCGAAGGCCGCCGGTCGGCTCGTTGCTGCGTACGACAAGCTCTCGATCGGCCTGATCGAATCCGCCGGTGGCCAGTATCTGGCGCCGCGCTTGAGCACGGTCGATGGCAGGGCCCGGCTGGAGTTCTTCGTCATCCGGCATGCGACGCAGCCGTATCGCGTCACGGCGGAATTGGCGTGCGAAGGCCCGCTGCGGCTCGACGTGGTGCCGGTGACCTGATTCACGGCTTTCGGCGACCGGGACTGCATCCGCTGGCGCAGCTCCGGTCGCCGATGCCTGCCCGGCTCAGTCGAAGCCGTCGGCGAAGAGGCTGTCGGTGTCGGGCGCGAGGGCGCCGGCCAGCTCGGCTACCACGGCCGTATTGGTCTTCAGGATCGCGCCGCCCATCGCGTAGGCATTGGGCCCCATGTTGGCCGGCGTGTCCGTGCTCTTGTGGTAATGCGGGTAGATGTCCCAGTCCGACTCGATCGCCAGCACGGTCTGCTTGCCGGCCTGCAGATAAGGCATGTGGTCGGAGCCGAACGGATTCAGGCTGAAGGTCACGTGCAGCTCGGGCGCGTAGGTGGCCGCGGCTGCGCCAAAGCGGTCGAGATAGCCCTGCTGGCTGGCATAGCTCTCGTAGTCGGCATTGAGCGTGGCGTTGGCGCTGTAGCCGATCATGTCCATCGTCACGACATGAACCACCTTGGCCAGGTTGCCGTCGGCCTGCAGCGATTGCACATGCGCCTTGCTGCCGTAGAGGTTCTGCTCCTCGCCGGCGTAGCACACGAACACGATCGTGCGCTCGGGCTCGAACGGCAGCAGCGCGCGCGCCATCTCGATCACGCCGGCGCAGCCGCTGGCATTGTCCTCGGCGCCGGGCGCGTTCACGGTCGAGCCGAGGGTCTCGTTGCGCGAGTCGTAGTGCGCGCCGACCACGATCCATTCGTCCGGGT
>JASLGB010000132.1 GCA_030150315.1 Dokdonella sp.
CCGAGGACTCCCAGGCGCGCGTCTACGAAGTGCTGCAGGGCATCTTCAACCGCAACGGCACCAACGCCTGCGATGTGAGCGATGAGCAGGGGCGCGCCATCTTCCACTTCGTCCTGAACGACTGCGTCGCCAAGGACAACCGCATTCCGCCGCTCGGGTTCCACCCGGCCAGCGCCGCCGATCCCAATGGCCATCAGCTGAAGCCGGTGGCGCATGTGTATCCCGAGACGACGCCCGGCAGCGGCGTGCTCGTCAACTACGACCAGGCCGATTACACGGTGCCGTTGCCGGCCGGCGCGCAAGGGCCGTTCAGTGTTTCCGCGCGGTTGTACTACCAGACCAGCAGCAAGGAATACATCGAGTTCCTGCGCAATCAGGCCATCGAGCGCGAAATCCCGGGCGAGAACGAGATGTGCATGGGCGGTCCCGGTCGCCCTGCCGCCGTCGGCCCCAGAGACGCCTCGCGTGGCGAGTTCATCTACGGCCTGTGGTCGGCACCGCCCGCAGGCGATCGCATCTTTGCCAACAGTTTCGATTCCAGCGTTTTCGCCACCGGCTACGGGCGCTCCCCGCCGGAAACCATAGCAGTCGATACGGCGCTGACGCCCTGAAGCGTTGTTTGTTTTTCTTGTCCTCCTCCACACTCGCAAGGTTGATTCGATGAAATCCAGTGCACTGGCAGTCGCTTTGTTCATCGCCCTCGGGTCCCCGTTCGCGCAGGCCCAGGCGCCTGCAAGTTTTGCGGAGGTGCAGTCCACGGCGCGCACCCAATGGTCCGCCTGGGGCGGTACGGTCGTGGTGCGCTGGTCCAACTACATGCAGGACGAAGGCGTGCAGATCAGTGCGCCGACGCAGAAGCGTTCACTGCAATCACCGCGCCTCACCGACAACGGTGTCGGCGTGCGCCAGGCGCTCGATGGCGACCTGCTGCAGATGCGACGCAGTGGCAGCATCGAGTTCCGCACGCTGGATCGTCAGTTCGACGGCTTTACCGGCGGCTCGCTGCAGGTGCAGGGCGGCTATGTGCTGACACTCCCGCATGGCGGCGGCACGATCAACCTGACCGATTTCCGCCTGCGTCCCAATGCCACCAATCCGATGCGTCTGGATGTGGTCAGCCAGGATGGCAAGGCGTGGTTCTACATCGATCGCCTGATGTACGAAATTGTCGGTCAGGGCCGTATTCTGGCCATCTATACGGCCGACATGCGCATGACCGCCGCGTTGGCGAGCCGCATCGGCGTTCCGGCGATGGCCGACCAGCCGGTCGGTGACATGGAGATCCTGACCGAGCTGCAGGTCGCCGATGGCCCCAATCCGGCGCTGGTTCCGTACGCGGATCCCAATCCGAGTCATTGGCATGGCGATCCGGTGCCCGGCGAGCCGGCCGGAACGATCTATCAGGCCGACCTGTTCATGCAGAGCATCACGATCGCCCGCATGCGGCAGGAAGGAACGAGCGGAAACGAGGGTAGCGGTCGCATCATCTTCGCGCCGAACTCCACGCTGAAGAACAACGTCAACAACGGAACAGCCCAGGTCACGGTGCCAAACCAGGGCGCCTTGGGGACGAGTGCCGCCTTGTGGACGGCCGATATCCCGTGGCGCAAGAAATTCACCGGCAACTTTGCGCCCTATGCCAACGACCAGCATCCGTACCTGATCTGGAACATGTATCGCATCAACGCCAACGGCAGCATCGAGCAGATAGCCCGTTCCGGCGTAAAGCACGCCTGGCTGACCACGAATGGCGGCTGCGCCCCCGGCGAGAATCACGACGGCCAGATCCTTGGCCGCTCCTGCTCGGATACCTACAGCACCGGCAACAACGATGCCAACGCCGATCTGTCGGTGCGTGGCGAGATCATTGCCGCGACCGGCCAGTGGGGCCGTTGCGGATCGATCTTCGACCCCGGCTGCGTCGGCAGCAACACCCGGCCGAGTCCGACGGACGACGGCTTTGTGCGCCGCATGGCGGTGTATGAGCAGCAGATCAGCCCGACCAAAAATCCCGGCGCGACCTATCTGTTCGATTCGTGGTACCTCGCGCGCCAGGACATCAACATCTACAACTCGCAGGCATCGTTGTGGGTGACGCCAACCTACAGCGGCTCGGCCTGGAATCTCGGCAATGCGAATGGCTTCAAGCTGGGTTCGGTCGTCGATCGCTGGGTCAGCGAGAACGTGCCGGCGGGGGCGGCCGTGGCGAACAACGAGCTGGCCAATGCGGAAGGCCACGCAAAGCTCGCCGTGCGCGTGACCGACTTGGGCAACGGCACCTGGCGTTACGACTACGCGTTGCACAACCTCGATTTCGGACGTGCCGTCACGCAGGGCGCCGAACCGAACCTGCGTGTGCTCAGCAACAAGGGTTTCGACCGCTTCGCCGTGCCGCTGCCGGAAGGCGCGGTGGTTAGCGCGAACTGGTTCAGCGATGGTGATCTCGATGCCGCCAACGACTGGACGGCCAGCGTCGAAGGTGATCACGTGTCTTGGACTGCACCCGCCGACAACACGCTGGACTGGGGCACGCTGTATTCGTTCTCGATCACCGTGAACAAGCCGCCGGTGGCCTCGCTTGGCGAACTGCATGTGGCCGAGGCAGGTTCGCCGGGAGCCTACATGCTGGAGACGCTGGCGCCGGTGGCGGGTGATCTTCCCGATCCCGTGGCTGCGGTGACGCCGGCCTCGATCAGCTTCAGCGTCAATGCGGGCAGTGCCGTCAACACCACCTTGTCGGTC
>JASLGB010000212.1 GCA_030150315.1 Dokdonella sp.
GCAGACCGAGATGGCCGGTGCCATGCACGACCACCTTCCGCGCTTCCGGTAATCGCAGATGTCGCGCCGGGTCGGTGTGGATGCCGAGCGCGCTGTCGAGCGGCACCGTCAATGGCCTCAGTGGCGGCGGGCTGGTATTGCAACTCAACGGTGGCGGCGATCTGGCCCTTGCCGGCGACGGTCCGTATGCCTTCGCCCCGCGACTGGTCGATGGCGCCAGCTACCTGGTCACCGTGAAAAGCCAGCCGCAAGGCCAGCTGTGCACGCTGTCCAATCCGGGCGGAACGGTGCAGGGCGCCGATGTCGGCACGGTGGGCGTGAGCTGCGCGCCGCTGCTGGCCAATCTGCATCTGGGCATCGACGACGGCCATGCGTATTCGCGTTACGGACAGGTGCGCGACTACTTCGTCACCCTCGCCAATACCGGCAATGCCGCCGCCGACGGCGTCGCGGTCGCTGCCGCGTTCAGCGCCGCGTTCGACCTGCCGAACCTGCGCTGGACGTGCCTGGACAGCAGCGCCGGCTGTGCGGTCGCCGATGGCGAAGGCGGTTTCGACACGCTTGCCGATGTGCCGGCCAGCGGCAGCGTCACCTGGATCGTCAGTGCTCCGGTGCGCGGCGACAGCGGCCAGCCCGATGCCACGGTGACCGTCACGCAAGCGGCTCCGCGTGGCGTCCCCGCCGGTTCGAGCGACACCAATACGCTGGTCGTCTTCCGCGACGGCCTCGATGTGCCCTACGGCGACGGCGCCGAGGCGGTGATCACAAGCGTCGCCTCGGTGCGTGTGCGCGACGGCGACGCCGCGACGATCGAATGGCCGACGGCAGAGCAGGGCGCCGGCATCCATTCCGTGCAGAACATCCAGACACCGGCCGGACGGGTCGCGCTGCAACGCCTGACGTGGCGCGGCGTGGATCGCGTGCGCCTGCTCGGTATCGGCGTCGACGGCGGTCAGCGCGGCAGCGCCTGGGTGACGGTGGCGCCCGACGCGCGGCTGCTCGTCGCCTATGTCGCCAGCGGCGACGGCACCGGCATCGTGCTTCTGGAAGGCGCCACGCGCCCGCTGGCGCTGCCGCAAGGCGCGAATCCGAACAAGGGAGAACAGGAATGAGCCGGCTTGGCGTTGACTCGAACCGCGGCCGCGCAGGGCTGGCCGCGTCGGCAGGGAGCCGCATGGCGGCGGTGTTGCTTCTTGCGGCGGGCGGTCTTTTGGCCATGCCCGCCGGGGCCGCAGTGTGCCGCGTGAAGACGACGGGCTTGGCCGCCAGCGATGGCAGCGACTGGGCGCAGGCCACCAGCCTTCAGGCCGCGCTCGGCCGCGCCGCGTGCACGGAGTTGTGGGTTGCCGCCGGCGCGTACAAGCCGGCGAACGGATCGGATCGCGACGCCAGTTTCGTGATCCGCGCGGGCATCGCCGTGTACGGCGGATTCGGCGGCGCCGAAACCGACCGCGCGCAGCGTGACCCGGCGCAGCATCGCAGCGTGTTGTCCGGCGACATCGACGGCAACGACATCGTCGATGCGCACGGCGTGACGCGCGATCACGGCGACATCGTCGGCAATAACAGCTACACCGTCGTCCGCATCGCACCGACCGCACTGATCGATACGGTGCTGGACGGATTCACCCTGAGCGCGGGGCAGGCAAACAGGTCGATGGAGCCGGATGCGGCCTTCACGGCCCGGCCTGCCGCCGCGATCCCGCTCGGCATCGCCGGCGGTGGCCTGTCCTGTCAGGCGGAGGCGGCAGGAGAGCGTTGCGGCCCGACCTTGCGCGCGCTGGTGATTCGCGGCAACCGCAGCGACTCCCTGGGCGGCGGTCTGTTCTGCTCTGGCAATAGCCAGGGGCGCTGCGAGGCCATCCTGCGCGACGTCGCCTTTGTCGGAAACAGCGCCGGGAATGGCGGCGCGATGGCGCTGTTCAGTGCCGACGGGGGCGGCGTCGACGCCGTTGTCGAAAACGCCACCTTCAGCCGCAACGTCGGCATTGACGGCAATGCGGGGCTGTTTGCCATCGGCGGCAGCGGCGTTACCCGCGCACGGCTGCGCAACGCGACCTTCAGCGGCAACGAAGGCGGCGCGATTCTTGGCATGCCCAACGGCCCGGTCGAGAACCTCGACGTGCAGGTGTCTGATTCGGTGCTTTGGGATGATGTGGGCAACCCCAGTGCCTATGGCACCGGAGTCCCCGTCGCGTTCCAGCGCAGCCTGTTCCGTTTGCCGATCTGTCCTTCCCCGTCCACCTTCACGCAGACGATCAGTGGCGATCCGCAGCTTGGCGCACTGCAAGAGGATGGCCGCACGCCGCTGTTCGTGCCCGGCGCCGGCAGCGTGGTGGTCGACGCGGTGGATTGCACCGGTGTTCCGACCCAAGACCAGCGTGGTGTGGCGCGTCCGCAAGGTTTGCGCTGCGACATCGGCGCCACGGAAGTGCGGCATGCCCGCGTCACGGTGGCGGTGAGCGGTGGCGGCAAGGCGAACGCGATCGCCGATCCCGCCCCGGTCGGCGCAGGCGTCGTCAACTGCCGCGAGGATTCCGGCGTGTGCACGGCGTCGTATCGGGTCGATCCACCGGTGCCGGGTCTGCTGCTGACCTTGCAGGCCGATGCCGGTCAGGCCGTGCAGTCGGCCAGCGGTTGTGGCGGCAGCCTGGCGGCTGGCGGTTTCACCTTCAGCACCGCGGCGATCGACACCGACTGCAGCGTGAGCGTGCAGTTCGCGCCCCTCCAGCGCCACATCGGCGGCACCGTGACCGGTTTGGCCGGCAGCGGCTTGCAGCTCTCGCTCAACGGCAGTGAAACCTTGGCCGTCTCCGCCGACGGCGCGTTCCGCTTCAACACCACACTGGCCGGAGGCGACGCCTACGCGGCGGCGATCGCGGTGCAACCGCAGCAGCCGAGGCAAGACTGCGTGGTGGTCAATGGCAGCGGTGTGGTGGGTGCTGGCGACGTGACCAACATCGTCATCCACTGCGGTGCCGCCGCGACGTACACGGTCGGCGGCACGCTTTCCGGGCTGGCATCGGGCGCGTCGGTGGACTTGTCGGTCAATGGTGGGCCGACGCTGACCTTGGCCGCCAACGGTGCCTACGCGTTCGCGCCGCGCTTCCTGACTGGCGACAGCTATCGCGCGGAAATCACTGCGCAGCCGGACGCCCAGTACTGCACGCTGGCCCGCGTCGAGGGCACGATCGGCGCCACCGACGTCACCGATCTCGACGTCTCCTGCACGGCGGGTGGCGCGCAGCTTCAGTTGAGTGTGGACGACGGCGGCACGTTCGCGCGGTACGGACAGATGCGCGACTACCGCATCACGCTGGCCAATCACGGCAACGGCACCGCCACGGACGTCGCCGTCGACGCGCTCCTGGATGCGTCGTTCGATCAGGCCAATCTGCGCTGGATCTGCGTCGCCGGAACGCCGGGCGCGACCTGTGCTGCGAGTGGCAGCGGCGCATTCCACGACATCGTCACGCTGTCGCCCGGAACCCGTCTGGTGTGGGTCGTGAGTGTGCCGATCCATAACGACAGTCCGGATGCTCAAGCGGTTTTCCTCGCGCAGGCGGCCGGCGCGCCCGGCGCCAGCGATACGAACACGCTGGTGTTGTTCCGCGATGGTCTGGATGTGCCTTACGGCGACGGCGCGACGGCGCCCGGGCCGTCGGCGGCTGCGGCTGCGACGAAGGGGATTGGAGCTGCTCTGGAAATGCCGCATGCGGACGGCGTTGCCGCCGATCCGGCAGCGACGGCCGGAACGGATGCCAATCGGCACGAGCGTTCTCCGGTTGGGCTGGGGGCATCCACTCCGCGGGCTGCCGTCGCACCGGGCGATCCAACCGCGGTGCCGGTGGACGATCCGGCGAGCCTGTTCGGTCTGATTCTGCTGCTGATGGTGGGCGGCGGCGCGATTGCTTCGCGCTGGAACGGCTCGCAGACTCGCTGACAAGTCGCCGCGCTGCCGTCTTCACCCGGCGCGTAGCGTGCTACGCGCCGGGTGGCCGAATACGGCGGCTTGGGGATGCGGGTTTGCTACGGCGCCGCGCTGTTGCGTGGGCTGCCAAATTGCCAGGTTGCGCCCAGCATCGGGCCGGAGAGGGCGACATCCAGCCGACGTCCTCGCTCACCGTAATCCACACGAAGGTGCCGATAGCCCATCGACAGATGGAGATTGTCGCTGGCGCGGTAGTTGGCCAGCGCCAGCCACTGCCAGGTGCTTCTGGAGCCGACGCCGAAACCGCCAAGATCCGCATAGACCAGGCTGCTCCAGCGTGGCGCGAGGGTCTGGCGCCAACGCACGGCGACCACCGGATCGACAAACGATGAGGGGGAGCGCGCCGAGGCGTGCGGCGGCACGTTGACCGCTGCCTGGATGTTCCAGTAACGCAGGCCGGCCATCAGGTCGACACCAGCGCGGTCGCTGGCCGCCCACGCATGACCTGCCGCCAGGGTGGCCGAGGTCTAGCGCACCTTCGCTTCCATCGATCCGCCAATGGGCAGGGGCACCGAGTCCGAGGTGCTGGCGTAGGTGAGGTCGGCATGCAGGACAACGGTGTCGCGCCGCGCGGTGCCGGTGAGGAAGGTCGCGGCATCGAGACTGTCCATCAGCTCGGAAAAGGACTTGTCCACGCGCACCAGCGGCGCGCCGCGAGACGGTCGAATCCGGCCCTCCAGACCGCTCATCCACACATACGGCGTGATCTGATAGCGCCAGCCCGGATCGCGGCTGTCTTCCTGCGGCTGTGCATGGAGTGGCGGAAGGCCGCCCAGCGCCAGCAGCAGGGCCAGCGGCAGACGCTTGGATACAAATGGGGGCATCGATTGGGCTCCGGAACGGGCGAGCCCGGCAGCGCCGGACTCGCGGACGGCACAAGACAGTGCGCCTGATGGACTTACACGCCTTGGAAACGGAACGGCTTGGCTTGCTTGAACTGCGCATTGGCTTCGCCGGAGTAGATGGCGCGCTGATGCTGCCCAAGATCCAGACGCTTGACCCTTCCGTCGCGCTCGCTGAAATCGATTTTCTTCAGGTCAACCCAGAAGACATTCGGGGTGAGTGCCGATTCGAAGTAATAGATCTTGCGCGCGTGATCGGAGACGGTACGCCAGCGCGTCGAAGCGATATTGGGTTGATCCGGCGTGGTGATGCCATACGGCACGGATACGTTACGGATGACGCTGAAGACACTGGCCGTGGATTCCACGGGGTCGGTCGATTTCGGGAGGGCGTCGACATAGAACGCGGCTCGCGCGAAACGGTCGGAGGCCCGATTGGTGCCGGGAAGCATTACGGTTCCACCGATTTGTCGCCAATAGCTTTCCAGTGCCAGTTGCTGCTCGAAAATCGGCGAATTGGTCATCACCGTGTAATCACGGCTGTGGTGAATGACCTGTTTGCCTTTGATGTACTCGATGATGGCGCTGTCGCCGCTGGCGTCAGACAGCGACAAATGCAGCGTTGCCAGACGCTGCTCGCCCGGCGGGGCATCGCTGACCAGGGTGAATGGCTCATCGGCAAGTGCCTTTACCGCCTCATCGACGGTGGCGAAGTTGTCGAGCATGTACTGCGTCCATGCCGCGATGCTCAGTCCGGGTTTGCTGGTATCGCGCGACGGATATTCCGACTCGGCCAGCCACAGCAGGTTTGCCACCAGTCCCTTCTCGTTCATGCCGTCGGTGGTGGCGATGTCATACGCGCTGGCGATGACGCTGCCATAGCGGGAGGTCCACTTCAGTGAGTTGGATCCGACCTCGCCATTTCTCTGCATGCCGCGTGGAAACATCCAAAGATGCGTGCCGGTATCGATTTTGTAGTCCATCGAGCGTCCGGTGAAAACGCTGTCATTGGCGCCCTGATAGACAAATCGGGTGCAGGCGTCTGCCGGTGTGTTCGTGCCGAAAGTGCCAATGAGGATCGTGGCGCAGGCCGTGATGAAAAATCGTCTGACGGGTTTCAAGATTGAACCTCCGGTGCATTTTCGCGGGTTGCAGGGATTTTTCGAGGCTACCACGACCGAGTTTATGCTCGACCTTAAAAGGGACGGGATGACGCGGACTGGCCTTCTATGAAATAGCCGGCGAACAGGAACGGCGGAATGGCCCGCATCGACCCGGCACCGCGTTCCGGTGCATGGCGCCTTTGCGCATTCAAGCCATCGACGTGCGTGAGGCCGCGTTACCTTGGCTTGAATCGTGCCCGGATGCGTCACGCGGGAATCTCGAAGGCTTCACGGTCCTCGTTGCGTACCTCATCCCGTGCCGAGTGTTTGCAGGATCGCCTGCTGGCTCCTCCAGGAGGGCCGCGAGCCGGTGCGGGCTGGCCGTCGACCGGTCAAGGCAGGACGCGGCGCTCTGCCTCACAATCGGCGACATGGACACAAGCACGCATGAGTTGGGTTTCTGGATACTCGCTGCGGACTGGGTCGTGCGCATCGGGGCGTTGCTGTGGATTCCGTACCGCAGCGCCCCGGCGGCCGCGCGCAGCTGGCTGCTGCTGGTCGGCTTTGTTCCCTTGTTTGGCCTGCCGCTGTACCTGTTGTTCGGCCAGCCGTGGCTGTCGCGTCAGCGCGTGTCGCGGCAGCAGGAGGCGTCACGCCTGATCCGCGAGCGTCAGGCGATGCTTGGCCAGCGCCGCTGGACGCCGCCGCTGC
>JASLGB010000236.1 GCA_030150315.1 Dokdonella sp.
CAAGCGCAGGCCCCATGAAGGGCGCGATGCAGGGGCTGGCGATCACACAGGCCAGCACACCGGTGAAGAAGTCGCCGGCCGGGCCGCTGCGGTTGCCCAGATTCTGGCCGACGTTGGCCAATCCGGCGCCGATGTTGAACACGCCCGACAGCGACAGGCCGATTGCGAACAGCACATAGACCAGCGCCGCCACGACCAGCGGCTGCTGCAGCTGGAAGCCCCAGCCCAGCGCCTGTCCGGCCGCGCGCAGGCCGATCACCGCCAGCCCGACGGCGGTAAAGGAAACCAGCACGCCGGCCGTGTACCACAGCGCATGCGTACGCGCCTTGGCCGCGTTCTCGCCGCTCTGCGCCAGACCCAGCACCTTCAGCGACAGCACCGGCAGCACGCAGGGCATCAGGTTCAGCACGAGGCCGCCGAGCAGGGCCGCGATCAAGGCGCCAAGCAGGCTGCCGAGGCCGGTTTCGGGGGGTGTGCTGCGCAGCGCGTTGTCGTCGGAAGCCGTCGCGGTGCCGGGAGCGGCATCCGCGGCGGCGAGCGCAGGCGCGGGAACGAAGCTGGCCTTCGCCGCCGCCAGTTGTTCCGCGCTGGCAGGCGGCAGCGGCAGCGTGAGGTCTTTGGTGATGACCGGATAGCACAGGCCGTTGTCCTGACAGCCCTGGTATTCGGCCTGCAGCGTCAGCGATTGCGCGTCACCGCGCTCGCGCGCCAGCGGAATCGGCAGTTCGATCTGGTCGAAGTAGACCGTCACCTCGCCGAAGTGCTCGTCCACGTGCGGCACGCCGGTCGGCCATTGCGGCGCACCCAGTTCCACGCCGTCGTTGCCGACCGCGCGCACGCGGGTCTTGTCGCGGTACAGGTAATAGCCCTTGGGCATGGTCCAGCGCGCCAGCACCGAGGTCGGCCCGGACGCGATGGCCTCGAACACGAAGGCCTGATCGGCCGGCAGTGGCGCGTCGTCGGCGTTGCCGGAAGGCGCGTTGCCGCCGAGCTGGATCAGCGGTGCGCTGCTGCTGCCGAGCGCAGGGCCGAGGCTGGCCGGCGCGGCGCTGGCGACTGGAACGTCCAGTGTCAGCGTGGTCGGGTGCGGCGGGTAGCAGATCTTCGGATCGACCTCGTGGCAGCCCTGCATGGTCACCGTGACGGTGACGGTCTTCGCCGAGTCGGACAGCGTATACGGCAGGCTCGCCTCGACGCGGTCGTGGTAGATCTCGACATCGCCTTGGAACTCGTCGTGCGTCGGCTTGCCCGGCGGCAGGTCGGGTGTGCCCAGCGCCAGTCCGGCCTGCGTCGTCTTCGCCTTGATCCGCTCGCGGTAGAGGTAGTAGTCCTTGGCGATGTCGATGCGCAGGTCGATGCGCCCGGGCTCGGTGATCTGCGCACCGAGCTGGAACGCCTGCTCGACCGGCAACAGGCCGTCGTCGGATTGCGCCTGGGCGAAGCCGGCGAGACCGAGGGCGAGGATGAGGCCGGAAAACAGCATGCGCATCACGGGAAACTCCAGCAGGGCGGGAACGGACGGTCGCGTTTGGACAACGCCGTTTCCCGCTTGTTCATTCGGATGGGGGCAGGTGCGACGTTTCGACCGCCATCCACTCCAGATAGGAAGGCAGGCCGTCGACGATTCCGGTCGCGACCAGTTCCGGCTGTGCATAGGGATGAAGGGCCGGCAGGCGCGACTTCAGCGCGGCGAAGCGTTCGCGCGTGGTCTTGATCAGCAACAGCAGCTCCGCGCTTTCCTGCACGGTGCCCTCCCAGCGATAAGTGGAAACCACGCCGGGAACGACCTGCACGCAGGCAGCAAGACGCTCGGCGACCAGCGTGCGCGCAATGCGCGCGGCGCTGTCGGCGTCGGGGCAGGTGCAATGGGCGATGAGGGCGGTCATGCAGGGCCGGTCGGCTTTCAAGGCCGCTCATGTTCGCACAACCGGGCGCGCGGCCCGGAATCGGCGGCGCGGGCTGGCGCAAGAAAAAGGGGCGGATCATCGATCCGCCCCTGCATGGCCGTGTGATGCGGATCTCCCCCGGATCGTCCGCGTGGATGGCGGAAGATCCGGGCTGGATCGCCGCTTACTGGGCGCCGTCGAAGCCGTTGGCGAAGATCGTGTCGTTCGGCGCGGCCAGTTCGCAGGTGGCCGGCTGGCTCGACTCGAACAGCGCGCGCGTGGCCCACTCCGGGTGGTCGACGAACGGATTGCGGTTGCCCTGGAAGCCCTGGATCACGTCGTTGCGTGCGATCTCCTCGGCGTCCGGCGGATCCTGCTGATGCCAGGCCAGCAGGTCGGAAAGCAGCCCCATGTAGGCCTTCGCCGCCGTGCTCGAGGTGATCGTGATCAGGCTGCGGTTGTCGGTCAGCTCAAGATCCGGGATGTTGCCGTCGTGCGCGTCCTCGGCGGCGATGCCCTCGTAGCGGATCGCCATGTAGAACATGGCGCGCGCCATCTCGCCCTTGCGATGGTTCCACACCTCGAACGAGCCGGTATTGCCGTCCGGCGTTTTCACGCGGTTCGGCTGCCCCGGGCCGCCGACGCCGTTGTTGGCTTCGGTTTGCAGCTCGGTGCAGCCGCTGCTGACCGGACAGTTGGCGAACGGCTTGTTGCCGCGGCTGGAGTTCTGGTTGGTGTCCGACAGCCACAGCATGTGCGTGTCGGTATAGGCGGCCAGGCTGTTGTTGGCGAAGCCGAGCGAGTTCGGCCAGGTGTGCTCGCGGTTGTAGGTGATACCCGAACCCGTGCCGGCGCGATCACTGCCCGTGTTGTACGAGCGGTTGCGATACACGTCGATGATCTTGTTCGGGTTGTTCGGGTCCTGCTGCGCGATTTCCAGGATCGTCCAGGTGTTGGTGCCCGAACCGCTGTACGGATACACCGTATGGCCCTTGATCGTGTGGTGCAGCGAGCAGCGCAGCTGTTCGGGCGAGCTGGTGTTGACCTGCGAGTAGTAGTTGTCCGAATTGCCGTCGCTGACGCTGAAGGCGATCGACGGCGTGCCGACCAGCGCGATGCCGGCCAGGTTGCGCACGCGCGTGCCGTTGATCGTGAACGTGCAGTTGGCGCCGGCCGGCAGCAACTGGTCCGGCGTCAATGTGCGGCTCGTGCCGGTGCCGGTTTCGATTATCGACTGCGGGGTGCTGCCGCAGGTCAGCGCGAACGCATTCGGATCGGTCGTGACCGCCTCGCTGAAGGTGACGCGCACATCGGCCGCGCGCGGCACGTTGGCGGCGGCGTTGGCCGGGTTGGTCGACACCACGGTCGGCGGCGGCACGTTGCTCGGATCGAAGGTGGTGAATTCCACCACCACGTCACCGCCGGCGAGCGGGTCGGGCGTGCCGTCCAGGTCGGTGATGGCAGCGGCCTTCAGCGTCCAGATGCAGGTTTCCGCCTGCGCGAACGCCGGCGACACGGTGAACGTGTAGTTGGCCGGCCCGGCCGACGCGGCCAGCGTGTGCGCGCCGGAAGTGCCGCAGCTCAGCGTGTACCAGCCGCTGCCGAGCGTGACCGGCTCGTTGAAGGTGGCCGCCAGCGTCGCGTTGACGGCGACCTGCGTGGCCTGATGCGCGGGCGAGGTCGACAGCAGCGTCGGCGGGTTGTCGACGGGCGGACCGCCGGCGACGGCGAAGCGCACGTCGTCGATGGCAAGTCCGTCTTCCGCACCGGGGATGTCCTTGTCGAACCAGCGCACCCACAGGCTTGCGCCGACGCCGAGATTCAAGCCGGTGATCGTGCCGCTGACGGCGGCGCGGTTGGCGGCGGCATTGCCATCGAGTTCGTTGAGCTGGGTGCCCGGCTGGCTGCTGTAGTCCAGCGCCGGTACGGCAACCCAGGTCGCGGCGGTGTCGCCGAGCGAGGTGGCATCGAGGCTGTACTGGAACTCCAGCGTGTCGGAGCGGCCGGTCGCGCCGCGGCGCCAATGTTCGCCGGTGTAGTTGACGGCGATCTCGCTCAGCGCCTGACTGGTGTCGTTGCGCAGGCGCGCGCCGATCAGCGGCGTGACCGAGCCGGAGCGCAGCGTGCCGAAGGCGCGCTCGTTGCTGCCGGCGGCGCCATAGCTGTAGGTGTTGCCGCTGTTCACGCTGCCGTTGTCGGCGGCGTAGGTGGCGTTGGCATTGGTGCCCGATTCGAGCAGATACCAGCCGTCCGGCAAGGTGGTGCTGGTGCCGGTATTGGCCAGCGCATCGAAGTTTTGGGTCGCTGGCGTGCCAGTCAGCGAGACGTACTGCGCGAACGCTGGAACAGCGCCGGCGAGGAGAAGCAGGGACAGGGACGCCCGAAGGGCGCCATGATGCAACGACATGAGGAATTTTCCCGATGGCCAATGCGCCTCCCTGGGCGCGGTCGGGCAAGTCTAGCGGAGCAGCTGCGCAGGTTTTGTTGCAGCGCCACCAGGCTCACGGGTTTGGCCGGGGCCGCACGGGAAGCAGGTGCGGCAGGCGTCCGTGTCGGTCCGGCAGCGTATTGATTTGCGTGCGTGCGCGGATAGCGCGCTCGATCGCTGCGCGTGAAGGCGTGTTCAGGCGCGGTGTCGAGGTGCTCCTCATCAGCGAGGAAAACGACGGACGGAAGGCGCCGCCGAAGTAGTAATCGCCGCCCTCAAAGACGCCCTCGGTGGCGACGAGATCGCGATTGGGAATCGGCGTGGAGGGCGCCAGTCCGCTGATCCACGGGATATCGACGGGGCTGGCGGAAAGACTGATGTTGGGACACCAGTTGATGACGTTGCCGGCCCGCGGATGATTGCCCGGGAACTCGACGTACTCGTCGCACAGCGAGCCGATGAAGTGCGCCATCTCGTGCGCCGGGCCGTTGTTGTCGAAAGACCTGGCGTAGTACCCCGATGGCCACAGCATGCTGCCCGGCTCGCTGATGGTGACGTTGCCGCGCGCTGCTGCCGGAACCGGCTCGTTGATCAGCAGTACGACGATATCCACCTCCGGCAGCACGGCCAGTGCGCGGTGC
>JASLGB010000223.1 GCA_030150315.1 Dokdonella sp.
GCCAAGCTGGCGCAGGAAGTGCCGCGCGATGTCTCCGGCTCCATCTTCGATGTTGTCGCTTCGGCGCTGGGCGAACTCGGCGCGCTGCTCGCCGAGTTCCATCACCTCAGCCACCACCTCGACGTGTCCGGCAACGCGCAGGCAATGGCCGATGTGCAATCGCGCATCGAGGCTGGCAACGGCTGGGATCTGGACCGCCGCGTGTCGCAGGTGCTGACCCGGCTGGACCTGCCGGAAGACCTCGAGTTCGCGGCCCTGTCCGGCGGCATGAAGCGGCGCGTGCTGCTGGCGCGTGCGCTGGTGCTGGACCCGGACATTCTGCTGCTGGACGAGCCGACCAACCATCTCGACATCGAGGCGATCGACTGGCTCGAAAAGCTGCTGCTCGACTTCGACGGCAGCGTCGTCTTCATCACGCACGATCGTCGTTTCCTGCGTGCGCTGGCCACGCGCATCGTCGAAGTGGATCGCGGTCAGGTCACCAGCTGGCCCGGCGATTACGACAACTACCTGCGCCGGCGCGAGGAGCGCCTGCACGCCGAAGCGCAGGAGCGCGCGCTGTTCGACAAGAAGCTGGCGCAGGAGGAAGTCTGGATCCGTCAGGGCATCAAGGCGCGGCGCACGCGCAACGAGGGGCGCGTGCGTGCGCTCGAGGCGATGCGGCGCGAGCGTGCGCAGCGGCGCGAGCTGACCGGCAAGGCGAAGATCGCGGCCGGCGCAGCGGTGCCTTCGGGCAAGCGCGTCGTCGAGGTCGACAACATCCGTTTCGCGTTCGGCGAGTGCGCCATCGTGGATGGACTGACCACGCTGATCCAGCGCGGCGATCGCATCGGCCTGATCGGCCCGAACGGTTCCGGCAAGACCACCCTGCTGAAGCTCTTGCTCGGTGACCTGGCGCCGCAGTCGGGCACGGTCACGCTGGGAACGAATCTGGAGATTGCCTACTTCGACCAGCATCGTGCGCATCTCAACGAAACCCAGAGCGCGCTCGACAACGTCTCGGAGGGGCGCGAGTTCATCGAGATCGACGGCGCGCGCAAGCACGCGCTCGGCTATCTGCAGGACTTCCTGTTCTCGCCGGAACGTGCGCGCGCCCCGATCACCGCGCTGTCCGGCGGCGAGCGCAATCGGCTTCTGCTGGCCAAGCTGTTCGCCAAGCCGTCGAACCTGCTGGTGATGGACGAGCCGACCAACGATCTCGACGTCGAGACGCTGGAGCTGCTCGAGGAGCTGCTGGCCAACTACAAGGGCACGTTGCTGCTGGTTTCGCACGATCGCTAATTCATCGACAACGTGGTCGGCAGCACCCTGGTGCTGGAGGGCGAAGGCCGCGTCGGCGAATACGTCGGCGGCTATGCCGACTGGCTGCGCCAGAAGCCGGCACCGGTCGCGCGTGCCGCCGCGGCGAAGGCGGCGGAGAAAGCGCCGGAAGCCGAGGCGGCGCGCGAGGCCGCGCAGAAGTCCAAGCGCAAGCTCAGCTACAACGAGACGCGCGAGCTGGAGGAGCTTCCGCAGCGCATCGAGCGCTTGGAAACCCGTATCGCGGAGATCGGCGCGATGATGGCCGAGCCGTCGTTCTACGCGCGCGAAAGCGCCGCGATTGTCGCCGTCAACGACGAGCTGGCGAGTCTGCAGGCCGATCTCGATCTGGCCTACGAGCGCTGGCAGGCGCTGGAGTCCTGAAGCACCGCGCATTCGCGCGGCACCTTGCCTGACGCCTCGCCCGCTGCGGATGGCGCGCAGCCGCTCCGGCATTGACCGCGCATCGATGCCGCGCGTGGCGGGCCTTGGGCGTCTTGCCAAGGACCGCATGGCGGCATCGCGGTTGCGGGGCGCGAACGCTCCGCGCGTGGACGATCCGTTGTCACAACGGCCTGTCGCCAGAAAGGCCTGCCGTCGGCAAGGCAGGCTTTCGGGCGGTATGCGCTCAGGGCGGCATTCGGTCAGCGCGACTCGCCGTGACAGCGGCCTGTCGCGCCCGCCGCGTTCACGGCAATCGGCTCAGATGGCGTCGACACCACGCACCGGCGGGGTTGGCGGCAGAGGCGGTGCGGGAGGCGCTGGCGGCGCAACGTCATGCGGCTTGGCCGCCGGCGCCGGCGGAGCGGGCGGCGGCGGTGGCGCCGGGATGTCGAAGATGGCATTGAACTCCGGCGTGCGCACGCTGAGGGCGAGCGTCTTGCGTTCGCGCAGCACCTTCATCGGTACGTTCTCGCCGGGCGAATGATCGCGCAGGGCGCGCATCACCTCGCCGGGATCGGTGATCGCATTACCGCCGACCTCCACGATCACGTCGCCGCTGCGCAGGCCCGGCACGGTCGAGTCATCCGCCGAGACCACCAGCGCGCCGCGCCCGGTTCCGAAGTAGCGGCCAAGATCGGCATTCAGCGGAACCAGGTTCAGCCCCCGCCACGGCATCGCGCGGTGGATCGCCAAGCGCGCCTGCCGCAGCGAGCGGTCGACGTCGCGGCGGATCTGGTTGCCGTCGACCGAGCGCGCGATCACCAGTGCCTTGTCCACGGTCGCGCGCGTGCCGGCGTCCAGTTGCTCGATGTCCACCACGTCGCCGGCATCGCCGACGACGACCCTTGGCCAGCTGTAGGCGGCGCGGCGTGATGCCTTCAGTTGCAGCGCGGGCTGCGCCTTGGCGTTGCGCTCCCACTCGATGCGCACGTCCTGGCCGTCCTTGAGGTCGGCGAGGCGCGCGCGGGCATCGATCAAGGAGTGCGACGGGTCCTTCGCGTTGGCGATGCGCTGGCCGTCGATCGCGACGATGACATCGCCATCGCGCAGGCCGGCGCGCGCGGCGGGGCTGTCGGGCGTGACTGCAGTGATGCGCGCGCCCTTCGGATCGGTGCCCAGAACCACGCCGAGCAGGGCGCGATCGGGGTTGCCGAGATAGCGCAGCGCGTAGGCGCGCGGCCCGGCATCGCCCAGTTCGGTGGACAGTTTTGCCATGCGCGCGGATAGCTCGCGCATTTGCGAACGCAGTTCGGCAAGTTCGGCTCGCGTGGATTCGGCGTTCGCCGCAGGCGCCGATGCGGATGCCTCTACCGCGGCGGGCTCAGCGGCGATGGCAGGGCCGAAGCCGAGCAGGAGGGCGGTCAGGAATACGGCAGGTTTCATCGGGATTTCCTC
>JASLGB010000259.1 GCA_030150315.1 Dokdonella sp.
CACAGGTCAGCGCGAACTCGCTGCCGACGATCAAGGTGAGGCCCGTGGCGCGCGATGCCTCCAGGCCGCGCACGATGCCGGCCAGCGAACATTCGTCGGTGATCGCCAGCGCTTCGTAGCCGCACTGCGCGGCGCGCAGGAACAGCTCCTCGGCGCTGGCCGCGCCCCGCAGGAACGAGAAGTCCGACAGGCAGTGCAGCTCCGCATAGGGCGGCAGGTCATCGCCGTGCACGTCGTCGTTGGCGGCGCGTTGGCCGAGCCGCTGCGCCACCTCCCACGCGCGCGGCGGACGACCGCCCGGCGTATCGGGCGCGACGCCATGAACCAGCTCGTCGCCGCTCATGCGACCCACCCATGCAGCATCCAGCCGCCCCGCTCGCCCAGCGGCGCGAACGCCCAGGCGCGCTGCCCCTGCGAGGTCTCGAGGATGTAGTAGTCGCGTCGCGCCTCATCGCCGTCCCACCATCCGCTCTCGAGGCGTTCCGGGCCGGAGACGATGCGGAGATGGAAATCGCGCAGCGGGACGGGCCTGGGCAGCAGCCACAGCGGCCGCGGCGGACGCACCGGCGCCTGGCCGATGCGCACCGCGTCGCCCTCCGCGCGCCGCCAGGCCCTCTCCGGCCGCGGGTCGCCGGTCGGCGCGATCCGGTGCACCGCCGTGTCGCCGAGGCGCGCGCGCAGGCGTTCGCGCAGTTGCGGCCACGGCAGCGTCTGCTGCGCGCGCACGTCGAACAGGTCCCGCGTCGCCGGCACGAACGGCGGCAGCTCCCGCGCCAGCAGCCGCATCGCCACCACCGGTTGCGAAAGCTGCACGCGCTCCAGCCGGCCGCGGGTCAGCTCGAACAGCAGCGCCGGCTCGCGCTCGGCCGCCAGCAGGCCGACCTCGACGTCGGTGTGCGCCTCCTCGTGTTCCAGCCGCAGCACGAAGCGCTGCACGCCGCCGTCGCGGATCGACAGGCAGGTACACAGGTCGCCGATCATCCGGCGCAGCGGGAACAGCAGTGCGGTATGGCCCTCGACCTCGCACTCCAGCTCGATGCGGGCATCGAAATGATCGGGCGGCGCGTAGTACGCCAACGGATCGTCGGCCTCGCCGTACAGCCGGGCGAGGTGTTCGAGCAGCGGCATGCCGAAGCGGCGGCGCAAACTGTCGACGGGCAGTGCGCGCACGCTGCGCAGGTCGCGCAGGCCCATGCGGTGCAGCCGCTCGCCGGCCTCGTCGGGCAGCAGCCCGCGACGCACCGGCACGCGATCCATCAGGCCTTGCATGGCGACGGGGTCGGCGACCGCCAATCCGTCGCGCAGTCCGGCCAGCACGCGCGCCGCACGTGGTGTCGGCGCCATCGCAATGCGATGCGCAAAGCCCAGCGCGGCGAGCTCCTCGCGCAGCCGCGCCTCGCTCCGCGGCCACGGCCCGAGCGGGCCGAAGCGCGCGCGCACCTCCAGCACGAGGCAGCCCGGCCACTGCGCGCTGACCAGCGAACTGTGGCGGTACGCCCAGGCGGCGAGGAACTGTTGCCAGCGCGCCTCGGCCTGCGAGTCGTAGTCGACCATCGCTACGTCGGGCAGCAGCGCATGCGCGGCGGTCAGGCGCATGCCGGCGCGCAGGCCGGCCGCAGCAGCGGCCGGATTGACCGCCTGCAGGGTGCGCAGCTGCGCCGCGCCGCCGACCAGGGCCAGCGGCGCGGAAGGATCAGGCAAACGGCGGAGGACGGCGTCCAGCGCCAGCTGCGGCAACAGTATGCAGGCCCACAACATGCGCGCGCCTCACCAGGCCTCCGGAGCGAAGGCCTGCGCCGGCACCGGGCCGCCACGGCATTTGCGCACGCGCCAGGCACCGACGCCCTGCCCGTCGCGGCCGTATTCCAAGCGCAGCGCCGCCGGCGACGGATTGTCCGCGTGCGCGCGATCGCGCAGCGCGAAACCGAGACACGCGCCGCTGTCGGCCGCGACCTGCAGGCGGCGTAGCGCCGGGGTGTCGGCCTGCAGCGGCCAGCCGACCACGGCCGCGCACGCGCCGCTGCGCAGGCACTGCTCGAACGCCCACAGCGCATCGCGCGGTGCCGCGTCGATCACCTCCAGCTGCATCAGGTCCACGCCGCCGGCCTGCCAGGCCGGCGCATACGGCAGGTACGGCGGCGCCACCAGCACGACCGTGGCGCCGGACCGGGTGAAGCGCGCCAGGGTGGGCAGGAGCAGCGACAGCTCGCCGACGCCATCGGCCGGCAGCAGCAGTTCGGTGAGTGCACGCCGCGGCCAGCCGCGCTGCGGCAGCAGCGCGTCGAGTTCCGCATGACCGGTGGGCTCGCCGTCCGCGGCGATGGCCGCCGCGCGGCCGGCGTGCCACAGGATCTGCGCGGCGAGCAGGGATTCGAGCGTGGCGACGGCGGCCATGGTCAGTCCCGACGCACGAGGCCGCAGTAGAGCCCTTCGATCGCGAAGTCCTGGCCGGGCGAGACCACGATCGGCGCATACGCCGGATTGCGCGGCAGCAGCCGGATGCGGTCCCGTTCGCGCTGCAGCCGCTTGATCGTCATCTCGCCCTCGACGCGGGCGACGACGGTCTGGCCGTTGCGCGCCTCCGGCGTGCGGTGCACGCCGACGAGGTCGCCGTCGAAGATGCCGTCGTCGATCATCGAGTCGCCCTGGACCCGGAGCAGGTAGTCCGGGCGCCGCGCGAACAGGCGCCCGTCCAGCCACAGTTCCTGATCCCCACCGAAATCCGGCTCGATCGGGGTGCCGGCCGCGACGCGGCCCAACACCGGCAGCGCCATCAGGTCCGGCCGTCCACCTCCAGGCAGCCGGATGCCGCGCTTCTGGTTCGGCACCAGCTCGATCGCCCCGGCCTCGGCCAGCGCCAGCACGTGCTTCTGCGCGGCATTGCGCGAGGCGAACCCGAACGCGTCGGCGATCTCCGCCAGGCTGGGTGGCTGCCCGATCGCGATCCGTTCCCGGATGAAGATCAGGATCTGGTTGCGCTTGGAGGATTCGGCTGGCATGGTGGACATTTGTACACCTAATCGTGATCAAACGCGAGTGCCCCGGGCATCCACGATGGACGTTGGACGCCGGTGTTTCGGAACCCCTTCGAAAATGCAGACGCGCTGTCTCACCGCGTGAGATGGCGTCGCAATCCACTACACCGATTTGACCAGGCCGCCGCATGAATGCCCTTCCCGACCGTTACGCCTCCGACGAACTGGTCCTGCGCGAACCCGGCGACGGCCGCAGCCTCGCCCAGCGGCTCGCGAAGCGGTATGCGTCGAGGATCACCGGCGCCTTCGTGGTCCCCGGCCGCGAAGGCTCGTTCGCTCCGTTGCCGGACGACCTGCCGTCGGCGCTCGCGCAGGCCCTGCGCTCGCGCGGCATCGGCCGGCTCTACAGCCACCAGGCCGAGGCGTGGACGGCCACGCAATCAGGCGCGCACGTCGCCATCGTGACGCCAACCGCCTCCGGCAAGTCGCTGTGCTACACGCTGCCGGTCATCAGCGCGACGATGACCCGACATGCCAAGGCGCTCTACCTGTTTCCGACCAAGGCGCTGGCGCAGGACCAGGTGGCCGAGCTGCTCGAGCTCAACCAGGCCGGGGAACTGGGCGTCAGGGCGTTCACCTTCGACGGCGACACGCCCGGCGACGCACGTCAGGCGATCCGCATCCACGGTGACGTCGTGGTCAGCAACCCGGACATGCTGCACCAGGCGATCCTGCCGCATCACACGAAGTGGGCGCAGTTCTTCGAGAACCTGGCGTTCGTGGTGATCGACGAGGTGCACACCTACCGCGGCGTGTTCGGCTCGCATGTGGCCAACGTGATCCGCCGGCTCAAGCGGGTCTGCGCGTTCTACGGCGTGACGCCGCAGTTCATCCTCTGCTCGGCCACGATCGGCAATCCGAAGGAACACGCCGAGGCGCTGATCGAGGATACGGTCACTGCGATCACCGAGAGCGGCGCGCCCACCGGCGACAAGCACGTGCTGCTGTGGAACCCGCCGGTGGTCAATCCGGATCTGGGGCTGCGGGCCTCGGCGCGGTCGCAGACCAACCGCATCGCGCGACTGGCCATCAAATCCGGCCTGAAGACGCTGGTGTTTGCGCAGTCGCGCACGATGGTCGAGGTGCTGACGAAGTACCTCAAGGACGTGTTCGACCACGACCCGCGCAAGCCTGCGCGGATCCGCGCCTACCGCGGCGGCTACCTGCCGAAGGAGCGGCGCGCCGCCGAGCGCGAGATGCGCGCCGGCAGCGTCGACGGCATCGTCAGCACGTCCGCGCTGGAACTGGGCGTGGACATCGGCAGCCTGGATACCGTCGTGCTCAACGGCTATCCCGGTTCCGTCGCCGCGACCTGGCAGCGCTTCGGTCGCGCCGGCCGCCGGCAGCAGTCCGCGCTCGGCGTGCTGGTAGCCAGCTCCGATCCTCTGGACCAGTACCTGGTCCGCCATCCGGAGTTCTTCCAGGGCGCGCCACCCGAGCACGCGCGCATCCAGCCCGACCAGCCGCTGATCCTGCTCGACCACATCCGCTGCGCCGCCTTCGAGCTGCCCTTTCTCGGCGACGAGATGTTCGGCAACGGCACCGCGACGCCCTGGCTTGAGGTGCTGGGCGAGGAAGGCGTCCTGCACCGCGAGGGCGACCGCTGGGAATGGATCGCCGACAGCTACCCGGCCATCGCCGTGTCGCTGCGCTCCGTCGCGGACGGCAACTTCGTGGTGGTCGACCGCACCGACGGCCGGCAGACCATCATCGCGGAGGTCGACTACACCGCCGCCGCGGTGACGCTCTACGAGGGCGCCATCCACATGATCCAGTCCGTGCCCTACCAGGTCGAGCGGCTGGACTGGGAAGGCCGCAAAGCCTACGTCACACGCACCCACGTGGACTACTACACCGACGCGATCGACTACACCAAGCTCAAGGTGCTCGATTGCTTCGACAGTGCCGGCGCCGGACGCGGGCAGGCCCACCACGGCGAGGTGCACGTCGTACGCCGCGTCCCCGGCTACAAGAAGATCCGCTTCTACTCGCACGAGAACATCGGCTACGGGCCGGTCAATCTGCCCGACCAGGAGCTGCACACCACCGCCGTGTGGTGGCAGCTCCCGCAGGCGGTACTGGAGGCGGCATTCGACCAGCGCCAGCAGGCGCTCGACGGGTTCCTTGGCGCGGCCTACGCGCTGCACGTCGT
>JASLGB010000275.1 GCA_030150315.1 Dokdonella sp.
CGTGGCCGCAACCCTCCCCCGCGGCTGCGCCCTTCGAGGCCGGACTTTGTCCGGCCTTTTTTTTGTCCTGTGCGTGGCTCGGCCGTCGTCGGTGAGGGTGGCTGCGTGTGCGCCGCGATCCGGGCGCGGCGGTTCGGCGGCATGCGATATGCCGGCAGTGACACTATGTCGCACTGCAGCGAGGCCGCCTCGGCAGCGGATTGGCCGGAAACGTCTGGCACACACGTTTGCAGGCGCACCAATGCCTGATAAACTTGGCGGCCTTTTGAGGCGCTGGCTGCGGCGGACATCGCGCCGGTGCCAAGCCTGCGGGATGCAACAGTGCGCAATTCACTCGCTCACGGGCGGCGCGCGGCGACGCGTGCGGTCGCATGGCAAGCGGCTGCCACGTTTGTAGTGGCAATCGTCTTCCTTGCGCAAGGGGTGGATCACTCGCTGGCGGCGTTGGCGGGTGGTGCAATCGTGACGGGAGCAGGTCTGCTCTCGGCACTGATCGCGCTGCGCGGCGGAGTCGCCGCTGCGGGAGTCGCGCTCGGCAGGCTGCTGGCGGGGCTGGCATTGAAGTGGTTGCTGGTGGCCGTGGCGCTGATCGTGGCGCTGGGCGTCCTGCGAATGCCAGGCCTGCCACTGCTGGCCGGGGTTGTGGTGGCCATGCTGGCCTTGGTGTTGGCCCATTCGTCCAAGCAATAGGTATCGTTTCGTGAGTGAATCAACCAGTTCCGGCGGCGGCCTGACCGAATACATCCAGCATCACCTGGCCCACAACCAGGGTCAGCTGTTCGGTGGCGACTTCCACTTCGATTCCTGGGCGGTCGGCCTGATCCTCGGCCTCGCGTTCGTGTTCTGGTTCTGGCTGTTCGCACGCAAGGCAACATCGGGCGTGCCGGGCAAGGGCCAGGCTTTTGTTGAGATGATCGTCAACTTCATCGATGGCCAGGTGCGTGACACGCTGCACGGCGACGCGGTGAAGTCGGTTGCGCCGCTGGCGCTGACGATCTTCGTCTGGGTCGTCTTCATGAACGCGATGGACCTGCTGCCGCTGGACGCCTCGTCCGCCGCGGTGATGTACACCGCCGGACCCGAAGCCGCGCATCACACCTATTTCCGCATCGTCCCGACGGCCGACCTGAACACCACGCTCGGCCTGTCCACGGCGGTGTTCTTCATCCTGATCTGGCACGCGCTGGCGGCCAAGGGCGGCCTCGGCTTCGGCAAGGAGCTGCTCACCGCGCCATTCCACGCCAGTGGCTTCATGGCCATCGTGCTGGCGCCGATCAACTTGGCGATGAACCTCATCGAGTGGCTGGTCAAGCCGATTTCGCTGGCCATGCGACTGTTCGGCAACATGTACGGCGGTGAGCTGGTCTTCATGCTGATCGCCGGCCTGATGACCAGCTGGGTCACCTTCGTTCCGGGCGTGCTGGCCAATGCGGCGTGGGGGATCTTCCACATCCTGATCATCCTGCTGCAGGCCTTCATCTTCATGATCCTCACCGTCGTCTACATCGCCGGTGTGCGTGAAAGCCACTGATACCGTTCCACCCCTTCCGCTTCCCTTCCACTTCTGACTCAAAAACGCTGGAGAAAACCATGGAACTCATCGCTCACGTGCAGGGCCTGACCGCCATCGCCATCGGCATCATCATCGGCCTCGGTGCACTCGGCGCCTGTCTCGGCATCGCCATCATGGGTTCGAAGTTCCTCGAATCCGCCGCGCGCCAGCCGGAGCTGATCCCGGTCCTGCAGGGCCGCATGTTCCTGCTCGCCGGCCTGATCGACGCGGCGTTCATCATTGGTCTCGCCATCGCGTTGTTCTTCGGCATCGCCAACCCGCTGCTCAGCGCCCTGAAGTAATCGGCGCCAGCCAGCAACGGCCACGCCGCCCGTGCGGCGTGGCCCGTCCATGAAACACGTCGAGGACCCGTCATGAATCTCAACATGACCTTCTTCGGCCAGATGCTTTCCTTCGCGATCCTTGTCTGGTTCACGATGAAGTTCATCTGGCCGCCGCTGAATGCGGCGATCGAAGAACGCCAGAAGAAAATCGCCGAAGGCCTGTCCCAGGCCGAGCAGGCGCGCAAGGAACTCGCCGACGCCGACGCGCGCGTGGCCGACGAGATCCGCAAGGCCCGCGCCGAAGCGGCCACGATCATCGAGAAGGCCAACCAGATGGCGGGTCAGATCGTTGACAAGGCACGTCAGGACGCGGTCGTCGAGGCGACGAAGCAGAAGGCCATCGCGGCCGCCGACATCGAAGCGCAGGCCCACAAGGCCCGTGAGGAGCTTCGCGGCAAGGTGGCGGCTCTGGCCGTTGCCGGCGCCGAGAAGATCCTCAAGCGCGAGATCGACGCCAACGCGCACAAGGCCCTGATCGACCAGCTCGCGGCCGAGATCTGACATGTCCAGCGCACTGACCCTTGCCCGACCCTACGCGCGTGCCGCGTTCGAGCTGGCACGTTCGAACAACGCGCTCGGCGAGTGGGCCGGCAAGCTCGCGTTCGCCGCCCAGGTCGCGATCGACCCGCGCGTTGTCGCCCTGTTCGGCGATCCGCGCGTGGCCGTGAAGGATCTGGCCGCCCTCGTCACGCCTCCGGGCGAAGCGGCCGATTCTCCGTTTGCCGGATTCGTGAGCGTGCTGGCCGAAAACCGCCGCTTGCCGGTGCTGCCGGAAATCGGCGCACTGTTCGAGGAGCTCAAGCACGAGGCGGAGCGCGTGCTGAAGGTCAACCTGCGCTCGGCCACACCGATCGACGCGACCGAAGCGGACAAGCTCAAGGAAGCCCTCAAGCGCCGCTTCGGCCGCGACATCGAGATCGAGCAGTCGATCGACGAAAGCGTGCTCGGCGGCCTGGTGATCGACGCCGGCGATGTTGTCATCGATGGCTCCGTCCGCGGTCGCCTCGCGCGGCTGCAGCAGGCCTTGGCCAACTGATGGAATCGGACCCGTTGCCACGGTTTGTGGCGGCGGGTCCTGTTTGAACACCGACCTACCGGACACGACGTCGGAGGTCAAAAGTCGAAGCTCATCCGGCGCGGAATGCGGTCCGAGCGAGCGTTGATTTTCGACTTTTCACTTTCGACCCCTTGGAACCAGTCGCATCCCCGCGGATGCGCGAGCAGGAACCACGACCATGGCAAACACGATCAACCCGTCTGAAATCAGCGAACTCATCAAGAGCCGCATCGAGCAGTTCAAGCTGTCCGCGGAAGCGCGCAACGAAGGCACGCTGACCAGCGTCTCCGACGGCATCGTGCGCATCCACGGCCTCAACGACGTGATGTCGGGCGAAATGGTCGAGCTGCCGGGCAACACGTTTGCGCTCGCGCTGAACCTCGAACGCGACTCGGTCGGCGCTGTTGTGCTCGGCGACTACGAGCACCTGCGCGAAGGCGACGTCGCCAAGACCACCGGCCGCATCCTCGAAGTGCCGGTCGGCCCGCAGCTGCTCGGCCGCGTCGTCGACGCGCTCGGCAACCCGATCGACGGCAAGGGCCCGCTCAACGCGACGCACAGCTCGCCGGTCGAGAAGGTCGCGCCGGGCGTGATCTGGCGCAAGTCGGTCG
>JASLGB010000359.1 GCA_030150315.1 Dokdonella sp.
GGTGCCGACGCCGCCGGGCACGCATTCGGAACTGGCCGCCGCGGTGCCGCGCGCGCTGCTGGCCGACCTCGACGCGATCGCTCTGAAGGCGCTGGCGAAGGATCCGGCCGAGCGTTACGGCGCGGTCGATGCGCTGCTGGCCGACCTCGCCGCCGCGCGCGAGCGGCGCCCGGTCTCCGCACGCACGCCGGATGCGTTCGACCGTTTCCTGCGCAGCCTGCATCGGCATCGGGTCGGCGTCTCGATCGCGGCCGTGCTTCTGGCCAGCCTGCTCGCCGGTGTGGCCGGCACGCTGTGGCAGGCGCACGAGGCGCGCCTGCAGCGCGATCGCGCCGAGGCCGAGGCGGCGCGCGCGACGGCGCAGGCGGCCACGGCGGAGACGGTGCGCGATTTCCTGATCGGCGTGTTCGAGTCGGCCAACCCGGAAATGACCGGTGGCCGCACGCCGACCGCGCTGGAGCTGGTCGACAACGGCGTGCGCCAGGCGGAGATGGACTTGGCCGAACAGCCCGGACTCCAGGCGCGCCTGTTCGAGGCACTCGGGCGCACCTACATCGGCCTTGGCGAGTACACCAAGGCGACGCAATTGCTCGAGCGCGCCTATGCGCTGGCCGTGAAGCGGCTTGGCAAGTCGTCGGATGAGGCGATGTCGCTGGCGATCGCGCTGGGCAGTGCAGTCGGCTATGGCGACGGTCCCTACGACCGCACGCTGGCGTTGTTCGAGGACATCGCCGGCATGCCGCGCGGCGAATCGGTCGAGTCCGCGCGGCAGCTGGCCGTCGCGACCTATCAGCTGGCGACGCTGCAGCGCCGCGTCGGCCGACTCGACGAATCCGAAGCGAACTTCCGCCGCGCAGTGGAAGACCTGCGCGAGCTGGGCGCGCCGGTCGAGGTCGATCTGGCCGAGGCCTTGCACCAGTTCGCCGGGCTGGACGAATCGCGCGGCCGTCGCAGCGATGCGATCGAGCGCCTGCGCGAGGCGATCCGCATCCGCGAGCGCGGCAGTTTCGGGCCGTCCACCGACCTCAACTTCCTGCGCGAGGAGCTGGCCAAGCTGCTCGGCGGCGCGGGATTCGGCGACGAATCGGTAGCGATCCTGCGCGCGGTGGTCGCGTCCAACCGTTCGATCTACGGCGATGCGCATCCGCGCGTGCTGGACGGATCGAGCTGGCTTGCGCGCGGGCTGGTGCGGCAATCGGCCTATGCCGAGGCCGACGGAATCCTGGCGCAGGTGCTGGAAACGGCGCGGGCGCAGTACGGCGAGGATTCGGAAATCGTCGCCGGCGCGGAGATCTCGCTGGCGGCGTCGAAATTCGCGCAGGGCGACCTGGCGGCGGCGATCGACTACGGCGAGCGCGTGCGCCGCTACGCCATCGCGCACGGCGGCGAGGACAGCTATCGCGCCATCGTCACGACCCAGAACATCGCGCGCTTCCATCTGGCCAAGGGCGACTACGACGAAACCGAGCAGATCGCGTCCGAGGTGCTCGATGCGCTGCGCCGCATCGGCTCGCGTGACACCGCCGACGCGCTGGAGCTGATCGGCAACGCACGCCAGTACCGCGGCGATGCGGCCGGCGCGCGCGAGGCGCATCGCGAGGCGCTGGAGTCGCTGCGCCGCAACGGCGACGAGGACAGTTTCGACGTGCAGATGCTGAAGGCCGAACTGGCCGAGGACGAGCGCGATCTGGGCAATCTGGCCGCCGCACGCGTGCTGGCGCGAGAGGCGCTGGACGGCCTGCTGCGGCTGGACCAGTCCGCGAACGACAAGATGATCGTGTTCACGCGCGCGCTGCTGGCGCAGTTCGACGTGCTCGAAGGCCGTTGCGACGGCGCCGCCGAGATCGAGGCGCTGATCGCGCTGCAGCGCGAGGTGGCGATGACGCCGACCACGCGCTGGCGTACCGCGTGGGCGGAAGTGCTGCTCGGATCGTGCCGCGCCCGCAGCGCCGCGGGCGGCGCTGCGATGCCGGCCGAGGCGTGGCGCATCGTGATGGACTCCGCGCTGGTCGATCCGCATGTGCGGCGACTGGCGCGCGCGCTGCCCGGTGCGCCGCGCGGATCAGCCGGGCAGTGATGGCAGGCGGCGCAGGAAGCGCGCCGCGCGCCGCACCGCATCGAAATGGATCAAGTTGACCAGCACGCGGAAGAACAGGCCGACGACGTAGCCCGAGACGAGGCTTTCGGGCGGGCAGGTGCCATCGGGATCGGCCAGTTGCCAGCGCAGCGACTGCAACGACAGGCCGATGCTGATGCAGACCAGCAGCAGCGCCGTGCCGGAGAACAGCAGCCCGCCGTGGCGGCGACGCAGCAGCAACAGGCTGCCGGCAATGCCGCAACCGGCGATGCCGAACGAGACGCCAAGGTCGGTGAAGACCCAGGCCGGATCGAGGCTGCCGTCCGGCCCTTCGTGGATCAGTGCGGCGAGGGCGGCGAGGGCGAGCAGGCCGCTCAGGACGCACAGCGTCAGGTCGAAGCGCAGCGCGTTGGTGACGAAGGCCGGATAGGCCGGAACCTTCGGCGCATCGCCGCTGCCTTCGGCGGCGGCAGTCGCGGAATGGACGTGCATCGGGAGACGGCCGGCCGGATCAGAACGGGCGCACTGGCAACCAGCCGTCGTCGCCCTGAACCTTGAAGGCGTGGTAGTCGCGCGGCGCCATCAGCATGAAGATGGCCGGGCCGACAAAGCGCACGGCCTTGGCGAGTGTTTCGCCGCCGATGACGGTCAGCACGATGTCCAGCACCGTCACGATCACGATCGCGATCGCCAGCAGCACCAGGCCTTTGCGCCACATGCCCTTGACGATGTAGTAGATCGCGCCGAACGTGAAGGCGAGCACCGAACTCCACAGCGGCGGCTGCGCTTCGCGGAACGCCGCGGCGCGCTGCTCCGGCGGCAGTCCCTTCAGGCCCGGCATGTTGGCGCCGCCGAGCTTGCGCACGGCCTTGAAGTACTTCTTCCAGCGATCGGACACGTCCATCGCGTCGATGTCCGCATCGGTGTCGGCCGCGGCGGCGGGGGACAGGGATACGACGTTGGTATCGGCATTCATGGCGATTCTCCGGTGGGATGCGGGACGGCGATGTCCGTCCTGCCGGAGAAATCACGCAAGCGCGCCTGATTGCGTCAGTTGTTTTCGCCCACGCGTGGCGGCGCACCGGAATCGGGCGCCAGCGCGCTGCCGCAGCGGCGGCAGAACTGCGCGTCCGATTCGTGGCCGTGCTGGCCGCAGGCCGGGCAGGTGCGCTGCGCACGCGCCTGTGCCATCGCGCTGCTGAGTTCGGCGGCGTAGATGCCGGTCGGCACGGCGATGATGCCGTAGCCGATCAGGATCATGACCGTGGTGATGAACTGGCCCAGTCCGGTGCTCGGAGTGAGGTCGCCGAAACCGACCGTGGCCATCGTCACGGTGGCCCAGTACATCGCGCGCGGAATGCTGGTGAAACCGTGTTCGGGGCCTTCGACCAGGTACATGATCGAGCCGAACACCGAGACCAGCACCAGCATCGTGGTGATGAACACGAAAATCTTGCGCCGGCTGCGCACGAGCGCCTGGCGCATCTGCTCGGCGGCGCCGACATAGCGCACCAGCTTGAGCACGCGGAACACGCGCAGGATGCGCAGCGCACGGATGCCGATGAGCTGCTCCGAGCCGGTCAGCACGAGGCTGATCAGCGAAGGCAGCACGGCGACGAGGTCGACGATGCCGTAGAAGCTGCGCGCGTAGCGCATGGGCCGCTTCAGCACGAGCATCCGCAGCACGTATTCCGCGCCGAACAGGATCGTGAATACCCACTCGGCCAGACGCAGCAGGTCGCCGCAGGCCGCATGCACGGTGGCGACGCTGTCGAGCAGGGTCACCAGCACGCTGCCGACGATGGCGATGATCACCGCCGCGTCGAACAGGCGCGCGATGCGCGTGTCGTCGCCGAACACGATGTCGAACGCTTGGCGTCGCCAGCCGCTTTCGCTTGCCGGTTGCAGGTAGACGTCGCGTTCGCGTCCCTGCGAAAGGGTTTGTTTCATCACGATTTCGGTCGAGTCGCTTCCGTCGGGGCGCGTGCCGTGCTCAACCGGCCTTCGCTTCGCGCAGCGCCTCGCGCGCGGCGGCGGTGGTGTCGGCGATGACGCGGTCGTCGTGCGCGATCGACACGAAGCCCGCCTCGAACGCGCTCGGTGCGAGGTACACGCCGCGCGTGAGCATGCCGTGGAAGAAGCGGTTGAAGAACGCCGTGTCGCACGCAGTCGCCTGAGCGAAGGTCTCGACTTTCTCCGACGTGAAGAACAGGCCGAACATGCCGCAGACGCGGTTGATCGTCATCGCCACGCCGGCTTCGTCGGCCACCGCCTGCAGCGAGTCGGTGAGCAGGCGCGTGCGGCGGTCGAGCTGGTCGTAGAAGTCCGGCGTCTGGATCAGGTCGAGCATCGCCAGACCCGCCGCCATTGCAACCGGATTGCCGCTGAGCGTGCCGGCCTGGTAGATCGGGCCGGCCGGGGCGATCTTTTCCATGATCTCGCGGCGACCGCCGTAGGCACCGACCGGCATGCCGCCGCCGATGATCTTGCCGAAGGTGGTCAGATCCGGCGTGATGCCGTACAGCGCCTGCGCGCCGCCGAGCGCAACGCGAAAGCCGGTCATGACCTCGTCGAAGATCAGCAGCACGCCGTGCTGCGTGCACAGCTCGCGCAGGGCGGCGAGGTAGCCTTCGCGCGGCGGGATGCAGTTCATGTTGCCGGCGACCGGCTCGATGATCAGCGCGGCGATGTCGTGGCCGAGTTCGTCAAACAGCTGCCTGGCCGCGTCGATGTCGTTGTACGGAATGGTCAGGGTCAGGTCGGCCAGCGCAGCGGGTACGCCCGGCGAGGTCGGCGTGCCGAGCGTGAGCGCGCCGGAGCCGGCCTTGACCAGGAACGCGTCGCCGTGGCCGTGGTAGCAACCCTCGAACTTCACGATGCGCGTGCGTCCGGTGTAGCCGCGCGCAAGGCGGATCGCCGACATCGTCGCCTCGGTGCCGGAGTTGACCATGCGCACCACTTCGACCGACGGCACCAGCCGGGTGATCGCCTCGGCCATGCTGACTTCGGCCGGGCACGGCGTGCCGAACGAAAGGCCGTTGCGAACCGCGCGCTCGACCGCCTCGCGTACATGCGGATGGTTGTGGCCGACCACCATCGGCCCCCACGAGCCGACGTAGTCGATGTAGCGCTTGCCTTCGACGTCCCACAGATAGGCGCCGTCGGCGCGCTCGGTGAAGAACGGTTCGCCGCCGACGGACTTGAAGGCACGCACCGGCGAGTTGACGCCGCCCGGGATGCGCTGCGAGGCGCGCTGGAAGAGTTCGTGGTTGGTGGTCATGGCAACTCCGGAAGCGTCTGCGCTGCCTGCCTCGTCACGCCGGCCGAGGAATGAAAGCCGGCACAGCCCCGAGCGGGATGATCGGGGCGCGGCGGATTTCGGTGCTCGTCCGGCGCGGGGCCGCGGCGGAATGAAGAAAGAGGGCGGTCATTGTCTTACGAACGCGCGGCATCGAACAGCGAGGCGAAGCGTCGCGCAGCGGCGCCCGGATCGGCCGCGCCGAACAGCGCCGAAATCACCGCGATGTTGTCGGCCCCGGCAGCGATCAGCCCGTCGGCGTTGTCCGCCGTGATGCCGCCGATCGCGACCAGCGGCTTGCCGAGCACGCGCGCACCCCGCAGCAGGGCGGTCGTCGCGTGGCGTGCATGGGGTTTGGTCGGCGATGCGAAGAACGCGCCGAAGGCGAGGTAGTCGGCGCCGGCCTGCGCCATCTGGCGCGCGCGTTCGAGCGAGTCGTAGCAGGACACGCCGATGATCGCGCCGCCGCCCAGTCGCGCGCGCGCCTCGGCAATCGCGGCGTCGTCGGCGCCGAGGTGCACGCCGGCCGCACCGACCGTGGCAGCGAGGGCGACGTCGTCGTTGATGATCAGCGGCACGCCGTGCGCGGCGCACAGGTCCTGCAGTGCGCGCGCTTCGCGCTCGCGGCGCGGCACATCGTCGCTTTTGTCGCGATACTGCAGCACGCGCGCGCCGCCCTCGAGCACGGCAGCGCAGGCGGCGATCAGGTCCGCGCGCGGGCCGTCGGTGATGGCGTAGAGACCGCGCGGCAGGCGCGGTGCGGGTTTCGTCGTGTCGGTGTGCATGGCGATCGGGGCGCTCGTCGCGATCTTGCGCCATCGTCGCAGCGGCGCGTAAAGCCGTTTTCGCCGCGGCGCGGGTTTCGCAAACCCATGGCAAAGCTGGAAGAATAGGCGGCTTTCCCGCATCGAGTCATCCCAGCATGTCCGCATCCGCCGCCACCAACACCGCGCCGTTCCGTACCTTCATGTGCGTGGTCTGTGGTTTCACCTACAACGAGGCGGAAGGCTGGCCGGACGACGGCATCGCACCGGGCACGCGCTGGGAAGACGTGTCGGAAACCTGGACCTGCCCGGACTGCGGCGTGACCAAGTCCGATTTCGAGATGGTCGAGGTCTGATCGCCGCGGCCGTGCGCAACGCGCGGCCGCCTTTATTCCGCCATCCGTCCGACACCCGGCTGGCATGCGCGTGTGCTGAACTGGCTCCCAGTCCACTCCGGGAGCCCGCCATGCGCGTATTCGTTCCGATCGAAGATGCCGCGCCCGAGCGCGATGCCGTGCTGGTGCCGTATCGGCAGGGAATTCCATGCGAACACGGCTTGCGCGGCCGGTTCGTGGCTGATGCGGAAGGCTGGCTCGCGTTCTGTCCCGAGCCGCAGGCGCAGACCGCGCATCCGCAGCGGATGCGCGGCGCGGAAAATCAGAGCGCGTAGCCGAACTGCTGACGGAACTGGTCGGCGAATTCGGCGTAGGTGAAGCGCTGGTTCTGCGTGCCGGGATGCTCGATCTTGATCGTGCCCATCAGCGACGCGACGCGGCCGGTGGTGTGCCAGTCCATGCCGCGCATGAGGCCGAAGATGAGGCCGGCGCGGTAGGCATCGCCGCAGCCGGTCGGATCGACGATGCGGCGTTCCTGCGCTGCCGGGATCGAGTGGATCTGGCCATCGGCGTGCACGATCGAGCCGCGCGGCCCCTGCGTCACGATGTAGGCCTTCACGCGCTGCGCGATGTCGCTGGCGCTCCAGCCGGTGCGCGCCTGCAGCAGCTGCGACTCGTAGTCGTTGACGATGGCGTAGTCGGCCTGCTCGATCATGCGGCGGAATTCGGCGCCGTCGAACAGCGGCATCGCCTGGCCCGGATCGAAGATGAAGGGGATGCCCTTCTCGGCGAATTCGCGCGAGTGCTGCAGCATGCCTTCGCGGCTGTCCGGCGCAACGATGCCGAAGGTGACGCCTTCGACGTCCTTCACGTGGTGCTCGTGCGAGGCCAGCATGGCGCCGGGGTGGAAGGCGGTGATCTGGTTGTTGTCCAGGTCGGTGGTGATGAAGCACTGCGGCGTGAACAGGTCATCGAACACGCTGACGTGGTCGAGTCGGATGCCGCACTGGAGCATGTGATCGCGATACGGGCCGAAGTCCTGGCCGACCGCCGCGAACGGAATCGGATCGTCGCCGAGCAGCTTCAGGTTGTAGGCGATGTTGCCGGCGCAGCCACCGAATTCGCGGCGCATGCGCGGCACCAGGAACGACACGTTCAGGATGTGCACCTGGTCGGGCAGGATGTGTTTCTTGAACTGGTCCTGGAACACCATGATGGTGTCATAGGCGAGCGAACCACAAATCAGTGCGGACATCGACGGTACCGGAATCGAAAGGAAGAAAAAGGACGTGGCCGGTGGGCGGCAAACCGCCGGAGTCTACCCGACCGCACTGCCTCTTGGCTTGGCCCGCACGCGCACGCGCGCAATGGCGGCGACTGCGGCAATCCCTGTCCCAATGCACGGAAAATCTCGGAAATCCGCGTGGGACAAGGGTTTTTTAACTTTATCGACCTTGCCCAGACGGCTCCGCATCACTAGAATCTCGCGCCTTTATCTATGCATGAAAAAGGCTGCGCCGCGCTCATGTTCAAAGGTCTCCGCGGACTGTTTTCCAACGATCTCTCGATCGACCTTGGCACTGCCAACACGCTGATCTACGTGCGCGGTCAGGGCATCGTCCTCAATGAACCCTCGGTGGTCGCGATCCGCCAGGACCGCGGCCCGGGTGGCCCGCGTTCGGTCGCGGCGGTTGGTGGCGATGCCAAGCGCATGCTTGGCCGCACGCCCGCAGCGATCAACACGGTGCGTCCGATGAAGGACGGCGTCATCGCCGATTTCACGATGACCGAGGAAATGCTCAAGCAGTTCATCAAGAAAGTGCACAAGGCGCGCATGTTCCGCCCGAGTCCGCGCGTGCTGGTGTGCGTGCCGTGCGGCTCGACCCAGGTCGAGCGCCGCGCGATCAAGGAATCGGCCGAGTCGGCCGGCGCGCGCGACGTGTACCTGATCGAGGAACCGATGGCCGCCGCGATCGGCGCCGGCATTCCGGTGCACGAGGCGCGCGGCTCAATGGTGCTGGACATCGGCGGCGGCACTTCGGAAGTCGCGGTGATCTCGCTCAACGGCATCGTCTATTCGCAGTCGGTGCGCATCGGCGGCGACCGCTTCGACGAAGCGATCATCAACTACGTGCGCCGCAACCACGGCACGCTGATTGGCGAATCGACCGCCGAGCGCATCAAGGTCGAGGTCGGTTGCGCGTTCCCGCAGTCGGAAGTGCGCGAGGTGGAAGTGTCCGGGCGCAATCTCGCCGAGGGCGTGCCGCGCAACTTCTCGGTCAACTCCAACGAAATCCTCGAAGCGCTGCACGAGCCGCTGTCGGGCATCGTCAGCTCGGTTCGCGGCGCGCTGGAACAGACGCCACCGGAGCTGTGCTCGGACGTGTACGAGCGCGGCATCGTGCTGACCGGCGGCGGCGCGCTGCTGCGCGACCTCGATCGCCTGATCTCGGAAGAGACCGGCCTGCACGTGCACGGCGCGGACGATCCGCTGACCTGCGTCGCGCGTGGCGGTGGCCATGCGCTGGAGCTGGTCGACAAGCACGGCGGCGACTTCTTCGCACCGGAATGATCCGTGATCCGGGGTGACCCGGATCGCGGCAGGGCAAGGGCGCGTTCGCTGTCTGCGTCGCCGGCGCGCCCTGCGCTGCCGACTGCCGCCTTTGCTCGATTCCCGATCCCCGTTTCCCACTTCACGGCCCCATGCGCACCGACAACGCCACCCTGTTCGCCGAGGGAACGGTCAGTACGCTGAAACTGATCGTCTATCTAGCCATCGCCGTGGTGCTGATGGTGCTGGACCATCGGGGAGACTGGCTGGCGGTGCTGCGCAGCGCCGGCAGCGCCGTGATCGAGCCGGTCTACCGGCTCGCCGCCCTGCCGGCCGATGTCGCGCGTGCGACGCGCACCGCGGTGGTCACGCAGGACCAGCTCGCCAGCGAAAACCGGCAGCTGCGCGAGGCATTGCTGTGGGCGCAGGCGCGTCTGAACCGCCTCGATACCCTGGTCGCGCAGAACGAGCGCCTTGAAGCCCTGCTCGACGCGCAGAAAAACCTCGGTCTGACCGTCCAGTTCGCGCGGCTGGTCGATATCGATCTCGATCCGTTCCGCCATCGCGTGGTGGTCAACCTCGGCGCGAAGCAGGGCATCGAAGTGGGCCAGCCGGTCATCGATGCGAACGGCGTGATGGGGCAGGTGGTCGAAGTGCTGGCCGGAACCTCCGTCGTGATGCTGCTGACCGATCCCACCCACGCCATTCCCGTCGTCGACGAACGCAGCGGCGTGCGCACGATCGCCTACGGCAGCGGCACGATCGACCGACTCGAATTGCCGAATGTGCCGATCAGCGCCGACGTCAAGGTCGGCGACCGCCTGCTCACCTCGGGCCTGGGCGGACGCTTCCCGGCCGGTTTTCCGGTCGGCGAGATCCATTCCATCAGCAACGACCAGAGCGGCATGTTCGCGGCCGCCGTTGCGCGGCCGGCGGCGGCTCTGGATCGCAGCGGCGAAGTGCTGCTGCTGCACGATCAGCCGCAACCGTACGGGCCGCCCGCCGCGCAGGACGAGGTCGGGCCGCCGGCCGCTCTGGCCGGGCCGGATCCGGCTGCGCCGCGACCGGCGCCGGCACCGACGCCGTCCGGGCAGGAGGCGCAATGAGCCGCCTGCGTGCCCAGGGCTGGTTGCTCTACGGCTGCTTCATCGCCGCGTTCCTGCTGCAGATGATGC
>JASLGB010000390.1 GCA_030150315.1 Dokdonella sp.
TCGCTTCTTGAGTTATCTTTGAACGTGTGGCGGATAGCCTTTAGTAAAGTTGTCTTTCCAGCGTTGTTCTGCCCAGAAATTGCAGCGTAATAACCATTGAAGCTGACAGAAATATCTTCAAGAGTTCTGAAATTTTTTACATGCACCTTTGAAAATTTCATTTGCCTCCCCTTAGTTTAACGAGGTCAATGCCGCCGCCGAGGCCGGTTTCCTCGACCGTGTAGCCCTGCCGACGGAATGCCTCGCCGACGAGTTGTTCAAAGTTCCGCCAGCCGAGTGCGGCAATGCTGTCGAGCCCTTGCTGCGCGTCGAGCAATCGGCGTCGATGCCGTTGCCGGAACCACGACATCGTCGCGCCAAGCAATCCGACGGCAAGCGCGACCCATGACATGAGCATCGCCATCGGCAGGACAGCTGGAGCGAACGGATTGCCCCGCAGCAACGCGGGCAAACCGAAGCGCAGGGCGATGAAGCCGCCAACACCAAACGCGACGCCTGCCGGCCACGGCAGCGTCGCCAGATTGTCGACGAGTGTCCCCTTCGCACGTCCCATGCGATTTCCCTGTTCCCTGAGGTGAAGATAGCGCGGTCAGCGCCGCTCGTCTCGCTTCGCCTGGATGGCAGGGGCACCTCAAACGCCAGCGACGGGATCAAGCCCGATGGCGGCGTATCTCGTTAGCTACGATGTTGTTTCGCAGCCGTCCGCAGTCGCGCCACGATTTCCCCCTGCACTTCGCGGCTATCAAGCAGCCCAAGATGACCCGTGCCGCGCACGACGACCTTGCGGCTTTCCGGCAATCGCAGATGTCGCGACGGGTCGGCGTGGATGCCGAGCGCGCTGTCGAGCGGGACGAGGCCGTCGCCGACGAGTTGTGCGCCTGACGAATTCGGCTCGCATGACAGCGAACCGGCGATCGCGTGGCAACGCACGCCGCGGGGCAACGGCACCGGCGTGTGCGGTGGCAATCGCGGCGCGAAGCGATCGCGATTCTGCCAGTCCGCATCGCTGAGGTTGGCGTGGCGCAGGTCGGTGATTCCGGCGCTGCGCACTTTGCCCAGACGCGATAGCGCGATCGTGTAGGGACTCGCGCCGAGGATCGCGTCGAGGCGGTTGCCGGTGCGTTCGAGCGGCGAACCGGCGTGCGGCGTGCCGAGGAAGACGATGCTGCGCAGTCGCGACAGCCACGCATGTCGCTCGACGCGCGCGTGTTCGCAGGCGCTACGCGCGAGCAGGCCGCCCATGCTGTAGCCGATGATCGCCAACTCGCTCACTTCGACCGGCCACGCCGCGACGAGGGCTTCGAGTTGCCGCGCGAATTCGCGGCCATTGCTCGAAATGTGCAGGCCGCTGTTGTAGTTGAGGTAGACCGGCGTGAAATCCGTTGCGGCGGCGAGCGCCGCGCCGTGGTCGTGGCCGTTGCGTAGCCATTGCAGGTCGCCCATGCACAGGCCGTGGACGAGGACGACGATGCGTCTGCTGGCGTCGGGCAGCGCGCGCGTGAGCGCATTGCGCTGCATCGGCAATGCGCGCCCGTCGCGGCGCAGCTGCATCGAAATCGCGAGCGGGTTCGACGTGGCCTCAAGATGATTGCCGATCAGTCCGTTCATCGCCGCGACAAATGCCTCATGACGCGGCGAATACTGCGATTGCGCATCACGCGGCGCAGCCACGCCCAGCAAACCGTCGATGCCGCCGCCCACGGTTCGCGTCACGCCGCGAATGCTGCGGTAGACGAAACCGGTGATGCCGCGCGCCGGCTGGTCGGTGGCGGTGCCGAGCACGCCGGGCAGACGCGAGATGTTGTGATGCAGGTTTTCGACGATATCGGTGACGCCCAGCACCGCGTCGACCGCAACGCGAACGTGGCCACGCAAGTCGGCGATCTGGATCGGGGAATTCGCGAGCATGGCAACACCGAGGGCAGATCCGGATGGACCTTTCTCACAGGAGTATCACGCCGCAGCCGAGCATATGCTCCAGATGCCGTGCGAGCCGCATCCGGCAGCAGCATTGGCAGCCTGCACATGCGTGACGTCAAGCGGGCGGTTGTTGCGCTCACCAGTGGCCTGCCTCGGCGCGGCATACGGAGCGTTCGCCTACGGCCGCCAGTTCGCGTTCCTCTCCCAGAACTCGACGCTGCGCCGATACGCCGCGCGATCGAGCGGCACGCCCGAGCCGCCCTCTTCCACGCCGAGCGCGTTGCGCATCATCGTGATCGGCACCATCGGGATTTCTTCGGCTTCCATCGTGTACAGGCAACCGACGATGCCCCAGTCGGCGTCGATGGCCGTGCCTTCCTTCGCGAGTTGCTCGCGGTCGTAGAGGATCGGCACGAGGAAGTTCGCGATCGGCGGCTCGATGCCTTCGAACCAGCGCACGAGCACGGGCAGTTCTTCTTTCGTGCGCGCTTCGTACGCGCTGCGCAGGCGATGGCGGTTGTCGTCGGTGATGGCGACGACGGAACCGCGCGTCGACGTCCAGTTGCGATACACGTGCAGTTTGCAGAACGGCGCGTAGCCGTCGATGACCTCGAGCGGCGTTTGCGCGTTCAAGCGTTCGATGAATTGCTTGGCGGTGCAATCCTGGATGGCGGTGATGCGGCCGTCGCGCGGGAACAGGCGCGCGCGCGCGAACGGCGTCATGGCAATGGACATTGGCTCGGATCGGGTGCGG
>JASLGB010000269.1 GCA_030150315.1 Dokdonella sp.
GAATGGCCGATGCCGAGCAGGCCGAGTCCGAACCGACCGCGATCCTGCAGCGTCGTCAGCAGGCCGGGGTGGATCACGGTCGCCGTCATGCGCCGGCTCCGGCCAGCTGCCCGAATTCGTCCTCGCCGATCGCGCGGAAGCGCACGCGGTCGCCGGGCAGAAGCAGGCTTGGCGATTCGCGCGCGGGATCGAACAGCGTCAGCGGAGTGCGTCCGATCAACTGCCAGCCGCCGGGCAGTTCGGCCGGGTAGATCCCGGTCTGCGCGCCACCGATGGCGACCGATCCGCGTGGCACGCGCGTGCGCGGTTGCGCACGTCGCGGCATGTGCAGCGCGGAATCGAGCCCGAGCAGGTACGGAAAGCCCGGCGCGAAGCCAATCATCGCGACCTGGTAGTGGCCGCCGGCATGGCGTGCGATGACCTCCTCGACGCCGAGGCCGGCGTGCGCGGCGACCGCGTCGAGGTCGGCACCGAAACTGCCGCCATAGCAGACCGGGATCTCGACGCTTCGCCCGCTCTCGAGCCCGGCGCGCGGCGGCGTGGCGAAGACCGCACGCAAGCTGCCGGCCAAGTGCTGCCACGACGGCTCGCCGTCGCGGCGGTGCCAGAACGCCGCGTCGTATTGCAGCGCGAGCGTGGCATAGGCGGGAACGATGTCGACAAGACCTGGAATCTCGACTCGGCGCAGCATCTCGGCGGCGGCGTGCACGCGCGCATTGGTGGCGCGGTCGATGCCGTCGCCAAAGCGCAGCAGCAGCATCGTTTCGCCGACCGGCTCGATCGAGAAGCGGCCCGGGTCGTCATCGCTCACTCGAGCAGGTCCTTCAGCGCGTCGCGCCATCGGGCGACCTGCGCGCTCGCGTCGTCGGCTGCGTGCGGTACCCGTTCGCCATGGCCCCAGACCGGTTTCGGCCATGCGGCATCGTCGGAGTTGCGTGCGATCACATGCACGTGCAGTTGCGGCACGACGTTGCCGAGCGCGGCGATGTTGAGTTTGTCCGGTCGATGCAGGACTTCCAGCGCACGTGCGACCTGCGTGACTTCGTCCATCAGCGCGGCGCGGTCATTGCCGTCCAGGTCGATCAGCTCGCGTGCGCCGGCAATGCGCGGCACGAGGATAAGCCAGGGCCAGCGCGTGTCGTCCATCAACAGCAGCCGCGAGAGCGGCAGTTCGCCGATGGCAAGGGTCTCGGCATCAAGCCGGGGATCAATCGGAAAGAGCATCAGGCAGGGGCCAGGTGGTGGTCGAAGAAGGAAAGCGTGCGTTCCAGCGCGCACTTGGCGCTGACCGGTTCGCAGGCGTCGGGGCTCACGTCGCGGTCGAAGGCGTGGCCGGCAGGGTAGGTGAAGATTTCGGCATCGGGCAGCAGCTCGCGGTGCTTTTCGATGGCCTCGGGTGGAATCGAGCGATCGCGCTCGCCGAAGTGGAACTGCAGCGGAGCCTTCGGCGTGCGGCCGAGGAACGGCACGTTGCGTGCGCCGTAATAGCTGACCGACGGCAGGCCGAGGCGCATCGCGGCGAGCAGGGCGACGGTGCCGCCCCAGCAGTAGCCGACGCAGCCGATGCGTCCGGCGGAGGCGATCGACTCGGCCGCACTGGCGACGTCTTCGACGGCGAGGTCGAAGCCGATTTCGTCAACGAGCTGGCGCCCGCGCGCGATACCGGCCTTGTCATAGGCGAGCTCGACGTCGTCCTCGACGTGATCGAAAAATGCCGGAGCGATGGCGGTGTAGCCGTGCGCGGCGAAGCGGTCGACCACCTGGCGGACGTATGCGTTGACGCCAAAGATTTCCTGCACCACCACGATGCCGCCCTTGGGTGTGCCTTCGGGCTTGGCCAGATAGGCGCCGATGCACTGCATGCGCGAGGTGTTGAGGCGAAGTGTCTGTCCCATGGCAAGGTTCCTTTGCATGGCGGTTCAGCCGGGAACAATTCCGGCGATCGGCGGATTCCAGGCGGCCAGTTCGACACCGGGCAGCGGCAAGGCTTTCACCGCGCGCACCTCGCGTCCGAGCAGGTGCGCGACGATCATCGACTGCACGCCGTTCATGCGCGGAAGGGCGACGTGCAGGTCGACCAGTCCGCTGATCAGCCGGTCGCCGATTTCCCACCAAGCGTACTGGTGCCGCGTCACCGTGACGAGTTGCTCGCGCGGCAGGAAGGTCGGCATCGCGCCGGCCAGCGGCATGGTGCCCGTCGCCGGTGCGCACGTCGCCGCGCCGCGGGGCGGCAGGATCGAAGGTATCCACCGGCGCGCAGGCGAGCAGGTCGATTTCCATCGCCTTGCCGGCATCGAACAGGGCGGCATTGGCGAAGGCGGCGGGATCGGACAGCGGCACGGTCGTCGCAACGATGCGGTCGACGGTGGGCTCGCCGATGCCGGCAATCCAGAGCCAGTCCCGCGTCGACAGCCCGACCTTGGCCAGGTCCAGCGATTCGACGTCGTCGCGGTGCTTCTGTGCTTCGGCCAGCAGTGCGCGCAGGATGGTCGCCGCTTCGGCGATGCGGTCCGGCAGCGCGGCGATCGCGGCTTCCTCGCGGCGCGAATAGAGGCGGATGTATTCGGCGATGGTCTGGTACACGCTGGGCTGCCAGGCCAGCGGCTTGTAGAAGCCGCGCGCGAGGCCGTGCGGCCATGCCAGCGCGCCGTCGTAGCCGGGCAGCAGGTGGTAGACGGAAGGCAGCATGCGGGCGACCTCGCGTTCCGCGGGCGTCGCTATGGCCGACGTCACCGAGGCTTGTCCGGTGGCGATCGACAAGACCGCATTGGCCGAGCCGCGGAACGGTGTCGCCAGCGTGGCGACCTTGGCGACGCGCTCGCTGCCATGGCGCGCGAGATAGCCGGCGATGACGAGGCCGCCCATCGAGTGCCCGACCAGATGCACGCGCGGCCGCGCGCGGTAGTCCGAGCGGTAGTAGGGGCGCAGCAGCAGCGTGCGCGCGACGACTTCGTCGATGAAGGCATCCAGATCGGTCTGGATGTCGCCGAGCGGGCGTCGCCAGTCGTACGGAAACGCGTAGACCGGCGTCGGCTGGTCCTCGGCCGGCGACAGCTCGTGCCGCAAGCTGGTCAGCAGTTGTTCGTAGACCAGATTGAGCAGGGGGCCGGGCGCCACGCGCGCCGGTTCGAGGCGTTCGTAGCGGCGGTCGTCCGGGTGCAGCGCGAGGCGCTTGAAGTCCCCGCGCAGGCTGCTTGCCACCGACCATGCCGCTTCGCGCTCGGTCGGATATTCGTCGGCCAGCTCGGTGCCCTTGATGCCGGGCACCAGGATGACCGGGCAACAGGGCGCGGCATCGCTCATGTCGTTGATTCTACGCGCCACGCGGGGTGCGGGGGCGTGCGGCGGTCACGCGAAGTGCCGGACGCGGTCGCGCCCGGCCCGCTTGGCTGCGTACAGCGCGGCGTCGGCTGCTTCCAGCAGCGCCTTGACGGAGGGCGGCCCCTGCAGGGCGGACAGGCTGGCGATGCCGATGCTGATGGTCACCGCAATGCGGCCGGGTTCGCGCTGGAGCGATTCGGACACCTGGTCGCGGACGCGCTCGGCAATGGTGTCGGCGGCTGCGGCGCTGCTGCCGGGCAGGGCAATCAGGAATTCCTCGCCGCCGAAGCGTCCGATCAGGTCGCCATCGCGCAGGCAGCCGCGCATGGCGCTGACCCCGGAAACCAGCACGGAGTCGCCGAACAGGTGGCCGTGCCGGTCGTTGATCTGCTTGAAGTGGTCGAAGTCGATCAGCAGCAGGGAAAGGTCCTGCACCGAGTGGAGGCTCTGGGCGACCAGATCGCCGAGGCGCTCCAGCGCATGCCCGCGATTGGCCACGCCGGTCAGCGAGTCGGTGATGGCGGCGTGGTGAAGCTCGTGCGCGCGTCGCTCCAGCAGGCGGTTGGCCTCGTCCAGCGCGATGCGCTGGCGCTCGATCTTGGCATTGCTGCTGGCCAGTGCGCGGTTGTGCAGGATGCTGGAATGGAAGCGCCAGACCAGCGCCAGCAGTAACGCGACCAGCATCGTCGTGACGAGCAGGAAATCGCGGCGCTGCAGGTTCTGCTTCTCGATTTGCGCGGCCTGCAGCTGGTTGTCCTTGGACAGGAGCTCGATGCGCTGCGCTTCGTGCTCGCGCTGGTTGCGTACCTCGACCGCCGCCAGTTGGCGCCCGATGCGCAGGCCGAGCGAGGCTTCGCGCTCGGCCGCGTGCTTGTGCGCGAAGCGGAGCGCCGCCGGATAGTCGTTTTCCGCGCGGGCCAGTTGTTCGCGCAAGGCATAGGCCTGCGCGAGTTGCGGCATGAGGCGGGAGCTTTCGAGGATCGAAAGCGCTTCGTCGACGCGGCCGCGCGCCACCGCGTGCTCGTTCGCGCGCATCGCGATTTCGGCCAGATGCAGCAGGGCGCGGGCGATGATTTCCCGCTGGCCGAGCGACCGCCCGAGGCTGAGGGCGGTTTCCAGCTCGGCGGTGGCCTTGTCGAAGGATCGGATGCCGAAATAGGCACGGCCGATTTCCAGATGCTCGAAGGCCTGATGCGCCGGATCGGCCAGCGCCGTATCGATGGCCAGCGCTTCGGACGCGGCATCCAGCGCGGCGGCATGCTCGCCGCTTTCGTTAAGCAGGGATGCGTAAGGGCCAAGGACGGAGCCGTAGGTGGCCGGATTGCCGTCCGCGGCCAGGTCCAGCGCCTTGCGGAAATAGTTGCGCGCCTCGTCGATGTCCTCGATTTCGCGGTAGAGCAGGGCCAGGTTGCGATAGGCGATGGCCACGCTGTCTCCGGTTTTCAGCCGGATCTGCAGGGCTTCCAGTGCGGCATCCAGCGCCAGCGCGAGATCGCCGCGGTCGCGATGGATCGTGGACAGGTCGTTGAGTGCCTGCGCGATGCTGATCGGGTCGTTGGAGTCCCGGCCGATGAGGAGGACTTGCTGCTGGTGCTGGATGGCGTCGGCCAGCTGTCCCCGGCGCCGCGCGACGATGCCCAGGAAACGTTCGGCGGCTGCCGTCCAGCGCGGGCTTCCGGTTTGCATTCCCAGGGTGAGCAGATCGCCGGCCAGCTCCCGGCAACGCGCGTAGTCGCCCTCGCTGAGGGCAATCCCCGAGCGTTGCAGCAGGGCATAGCCATAGTCGGAGGAGGCGCCGTGGCGCTGGGCCGAGCGCGCGAATCGCTGCCATGCGCGGTCGGCGGCGCGGGTGGCGGAAAACGCGCTGAACGCATGGGCGGAAAGCTCGTCCAGCGCGGCCTGTCCCCGTTCACCGCCGATGGACTCGATCAGGATTCGCACGGTCGGACTGGCCAGCGCCTGGTCGATGGCAACGGCCGCGGCGCGCGCCGACGACACTGCCTGCGCGCGTGGCCAGGTCCGTTCCGGTGCCGTCTGGGCGTTCAGGGAGGAGGCAAAGACGGCGCCGAGCGTGAGGCTCAAGACGCACAGCGCGCGTTTCGCGACACGGACGAATGGCATAACGGAAGGTTCCCTCAGCTTCCGCCTGTGCTTGGGTTTCAGGCGACGTTCGCGGCGATGGCGGCAATTCTGCCAATTCGCGGCCTCGCGCGCACTGGGATTGCACGCGCGTAATGTAAACTCTTGTCCACTGAGCGGTTTGCAGGGTTGCCGCGGCATCGGAACGATGCCGGGCGTCGGCCGGCGCCCGCTGGAGGCAATGATCGGCCACGGTGCCGCCGTCGCCGACTTCCTGCATGCCGGGAGTGGACTTCTGGCATGCGTACTTCCCCCCTTTTCCGGTGTTTTCCATGTCCCGCCGCAATCCCAAGGTCGGTTTCGTCAGCCTCGGCTGCCCGAAGGCCCTCGTCGACTCCGAACGCATCCTCACGCAATTGCGCGTGGAGGGTTACGACATCGTGCCCAGCTACGACTCGGCCGACGTCGTTGTCGTCAACACCTGCGGCTTCATCGACTCCGCGGTCGACGAGTCGCTCGATGCCATCGGCGAAGCGCTGGTGCACAACGTCCGTGTAATCGTCACAGGCTGCTTGGGAGCTCGACGCGAACGCATCCTCGAGCGTCATCCGCGCGTTCTCAAGGT
>JASLGB010000434.1 GCA_030150315.1 Dokdonella sp.
GAACCGGCCCTTGCCGCCCTTGCCGCGCCGCACATGCAAGGTGCCGCGCTCACGCTCGATGTCGTGCGTGTTCAGCGCCGCCAGTTCCATGCGCCGGATGCCGGTGCCGTAGAGCAGTTCCAGCATCGCCCGATCGCGCAGGCCCTGCGCATAGGTCACGTCCGGCTGCGCCAGCACCGCCTCGACCTCGCTCGCCGTCATCGGATCGCGCAGGCCTTTGGGCACGCGTGGCAACTCCACGTCGGCCGCCGGGTTCGACGGCAGGTGCCGGTGCTTCACCAACCAGCTGAAGAACGTGTTGACCGCACCGAGGATCGCGTTCTGGCCGCTTGCCGACAGCGGCTGCCCGTCGCGGCGTCGATAGCGGTACAGGTGCCGCTGGAACGCCTCCATCTGTGCGTGCGTCACCTCCTGCGGCCGCTCCAGTCCGTGTTCGACGCACCACGCGTTGAAGTGCGCCAGGTGCGACTTGCGCGCCTTCAGGCTGACCTTGCTCATCTGCCGCACGGCCAGCGCATCCAGGTGACGCAGCGCCCACGCCGCCACGCTTTCCGGCGTGCGCGGCGTCTCCAGCAGGCGCGAGCGCGCCGTCGTCTGGCCGGGGGAACGGACTTCGATCATGGCGTGGCCTCCAGTGAAGCGATCGGTGTGGCGTCCACTTCCAACGTTGGAAGTGAGCGCCCGGGACGGGCGTTCTTCGGCTTCGCGGTCGGCACCGCCTGCAACGCCGCATCCGGCGCGGGCTTGAGCGGGATTTGCCCACCCCGCAAGCGCCGCGCAGCCCCGCCGCGAGCGGGCCGCGAGGCCCCCGCGAGGTCGGCCTCCGCACCCCGCGAGGTCGTGGCCTTGTCCCGCGAGGTCTTGGGTTCGACTGCCTCGGACAAGCCCATCACCTGCGGCGCATCCGTCTCCGCATCGCCGTCGAACAACAGGCCATAGGTGAACCGCTGCCCCGGCTTGCCGCCGTGCTGCGCCACGTAGTCCAGCGTCACCAGTCGATCCAGGTGCACGCGCAACTGCGTGTCCGACAGCCCGAGCACCTGCCGCGCCTGCCGGCGTGTGAACGCCAGCGCCGAACGGGCGAGGCCGAGCGCGGCGACCTGCTCACCGACCCACGCATCGAGCGCCGACAACACGCGCCGCGTCTGCGGCGGCAGTTCGTCCAGACTGCGGCCAAGCACTGCGTGAGCGAGGCGATTGGCCAGCGCGATGTCGGCCGGCGTCACCTCGACGTATTCGACGCTCGCACCATCCACGTCCAGCCGATGCACCTTGCGCTGGTGCTGGTGCAGCAGCGCGATCGCGTCGATCAGGGCGAGGTACTTCACGTGGTCGCGGCGCAACCGCACGCGGTCGCTGGCGAAGGTCAGGGATTCGGCGTAGGGGTTCACGACGGCGAGAGGGCGAAGAAGGGTTTGCGCGGCGCGATGCGCTGCCAGCACGTGATCGCTCTTCACCTTTGCCGTGAGGCCCGCCAGCGTGCGCGCCTGTCGCTGCCGCTGCTGGATCGCCGCCGTCTGCTCGGCCGTCTCGTTGATCGTCAGCACCAGGCAGCGATTGAGCAATTCCTCGTCGATGTCGATCGCCGTCGTCGTCAGGCACAGCATCACCGGGCCGGACACGTGGTATTCGGCGGTGACCAGCTTGCCGGTCTGCGGGTCCTTGCCGGTCGAGGCGATGGTGAGTTCGCCTTGGCTCTGCAACAGCTTCAACGCATACGCCGCCTGCCTGACCCCTTCCTCTTCGGCGATCGCGAGGATCTTGTGTTTCAAGTCCCCTTCGCCGAGATAGAACAGGCTCTGCCCGGTCATCGCCGAGTAGTGCACGCGCTCGGGTTCCGGCATGAGGGACAGCAGGCCGTCCATCAGCGTCGATTTACCGGCCGCGCTGGTGCTCTGGATCAGCACCGCCAACGGCTTGTCGAGCAGCCGCGAGGTCATCGCCAGATAGCCGACCAGCGCGTTGTCGCCTTCGCCGACCACGCCGATCGCCTCCACGTCGCGCACGATGCGCGAGGCGAGGTCCGGATCGCGCAGCAGCGCCAGCCCCGCCGCCTCGTCGACCTCCGACAGCACCGGCAGGTCCGCTGACCGATCCGGCGCCAGCGCGCCACGGATCGCCGCTTCCTGCAACGGCTCCAACGCCAGCACCAGCGCCGACAGGTCGCCGGCGATCGTTTCTTCCGCCACGCCCAGCTCGATCGCCGCGCCCTTCGCGAACGACGCACGGCCCCGCGCCTGATACAGGTCCAGCGTGTCCAGATACAGGTGGTCGCCCGCCGATACGCGCAACGTCACCTTCAACGACTCGGCTGACAGGTTGCGCGCCAGGCCACGCACGCGGTACGCCCGACCGCTGCGCACGAACCGCACGTCGTCCTCGCCGACCACCTCGGCAGCAGGAACCGCGGGCGTCGCCAAGGACGCAGACAAAGATGGATCGTGGACTGAACGCACGGTGGCTCCTTGGATACCGTCAAGTCGCTATAAAGCTACCATCGTGGTAGCTTATCCTCAACCCCATCGTAGCCAAGGCCCTACCATGACGATCACGCCCTTCCCCCGGTTTCGTCGCATGGCCTTCGCTCACACCCTCGTCCAGCATCGCCGCGCCAAAGGCTTGAGCCAGCAGGCGCTGGCCGACACCACCGGCATTCACGTCAGCCAGATCAAGCGCTACGAAGGCGGCAGCGCCCAGCCGTCCCTCGATGGACTCAAGAAGCTCGCCGTCGCACTCGATTGCGCGACCGATGCACTCGTGTTTGATGAAGGCGAACGCCCCATCGCCGACGACCTGCAACGCCAGTTCGAAGCGATCAGCAAGCTGCCCGAGGAGGAACGCGCCATCGCTCGTGTCCTGCTCGAAGGACTCGTGCTCAAGCACGACGCCAAGCGGTTCGAGGGCCGGCAATAAGGGCCTGTCCGATAACGTGCATCATTTTCCTTGCGCTCTCCTGGCGCAGACGGCAGCATGACCTCAGCGCAGCCACTCGGCGCCCGGCTCTCTCCGATCCCGTCATGGAGCCACCTCTGCGGAGGGGGGATCTTTCTGCAACAACGCTCGGCCCGATTGTTCCGTGGGCCATTTTTGAACGCCCCGCCTATCCAGCATGGCCGTCTGCGCCAACCGCTAGGCACATTCGTATGTCCTGATCTGGCCCAGCGGGCTGTCCTGCTCGCTGGGCCATTCGTGCGTCACTCTGCTCTGAGCTCGACGAAGAGAGAGTGACGCACATCGGCAAACCGTCTCCACGCCGCATCGCTGTGGTCTTTCACGATCCGGCCGAGACAATGACACCGGGCTGATCGCCCTCCCACGCCAACGAACCCGCAGGTTCCTGGCGCATCGTGCTGTCCGACGCGCAAGGCGTCTCGTCGTACCGGTCAGCCGCGCACTGCGCGGCCTTCACTACCACCCCGCAATGGGGTTTTGGCAGTGCCGGCGGGCTCACCCGAGCCGTCCCGATTCCGTGTTCGCACGGACCCCGCATCGATCCCATTCGATCGCGGGTTGGGACCCGCAACTCACCGGACTGGACGCGCGCCCCACCGCCCGCACTGCCGCTGCTGACCCGAGAGGGTCGGCCGGCATGCGAGCCGTGGGGCGCCCAACCGATGACCGATGACGAACGGGAGACAGACATGAGTGCGAAGAACGATTTGTTGGCTTCACTGCGCAGCGCCAGCGCGAAGTTGGGCGGGGCGCATTTGACGCGGCAGGCACGCGATGCGTTCTGCCGGCGCTTGGCCGTGCATCTGCATGGAGCGGGGTTCAGGCATCTGCGCCACCTCGGCGAAGTCGGACTGCGCCATGTGCGCAGCTACGTCGCAGCGAGGCAGCTCGCTGGCGTCGGCGTGCGCACGCTGCAGAACGACCTGGCGCACCTGCGCGGGATGCTCGTGCTGGCCGGCAAGGTGCAGCTTCTGAGCGAAGCAGGCATGACGAACGCGGCACTCGGTGCGGCGGGCGGCTCGCGCATCGGCGCCAAGACCGCGATCAGTGAAGCGGACTATGCGGAACTGCGCGAGGTGATCGCCGATGACGGATTGCGGGCGCTGGTCGCGCTTGAACGCACGCTCGGATTGCGGGCGATGGAGGCGATCCGCAGTCGCGACCAGCTGGCACAGTGGGAGCGGCAGCTGGCCGATGGACAGGCGGCGATCGAGGTGGTGATGGGCACCAAGGGCGGACGGCCACGGCTCACACACCTGCCCGACCCAGAGCGGGCGCTGGCGGCGGTGCGCGAGGCGCTGGCTGTGCTGCGAACCCGCGGCCACCTCGTGCCGGGCGCGAACCTAAAGGCGGCGGCCACGTGGTATCGCAACGCGATGCACCGGCTCGACGTGCAAGGCCATGCGCTGCGCTATGCGTTCGCTCGCGAGCGCATCGAGGCCTATCGGGCCCAAGGCATACCGCTGCGCGAGGCACTGGCGCGCACCAGCATGGATCTCGGACACGGCGATGGACGCGGGCGCTGGGTCAAGATGGTGTATTTGCGTTGAGGTGAAGGGAAGGACAAATGCAAAGCCCGGCGCGAGGCCGGGCTTTGCAGAGGCGTCATTTAAAACGGGCGTATGTGAACCTGGAACCGTTTTTAGAACCCGCAAGCGGAGATATGCGAATCCGATTGCCATTACAATTAATGAATAAAATTTATTGAATTCATTAAAATGATAGCAAATGTCAACACCAACAAAACCAAATATATCCTTATTCGAATACATCTATAAATTATTAACTTATCCTCATCATCCCTGTAACCCATAAATCCAAAAATATATGAAAGAATAGCGACCTGACCATTGGGAGAAAATACATCAACTGACGAAACCCTTGAATCCACCCCTTGCCGCAACGACCTCACCAGGAGAAATATCTCTAAGAAATAAATAATAAGAGAGGATATAAAAATAATATTTATGATTGCCATCCTAATTATCACTCATCCTATATTTCACCCCAAAGACTTCCACAGAGGCGCCAGCGCCCACACCTCCAGAAAGCTGAACCTCAAATCCTTTTGGGTCCAAAGAAAGCTGAAGTCCCAAAACTCCAATAAATCCAATTTTTCCACCACCGCCAACCGACACATCCAGTGGAGAATTGGGATAACTCGCATCGCTCCAGTTATATCTAACAGTGACGATATTTACCGTTGCAGACGCAGAGGCCCCAAGTGCCGGTGTCATCAAGCCAACCTTATCATCATTGAAATCAAGAGCTTTCTCTCCCTTCACGCCAATACCCAATGCGGCTGACGCCGAAGCCACAGGATTGACATCGCCTGTCATGATTGACGTTACATGCCACCCCTTCTTCCCGAGTTCAGCAACGCGCTCCTTTCTCTGTTCTTTCGCCTTCTCTTGCACCGCGGCTCTCTGGCGCCGCTCTCCCATTTTCCCAAGAGCATTGGCATAGCCTGGCATAGCCCTTTCGCAGACCGACGCAATACGAGATGCCGCACAGGAGAGGCGCCCATCCGGGTCAACATATTTGTATGGATTGTTATTGGCATACCAATACCGATTGAAGCTGCCCGCATCCGCCGCCACCGGATCGGGGCTGAGGAATCTTCCGGCGATCGGATCGTAATAGCGCTGCTGCATGTACGAAAGGCCGCTGGCCTTGTCGGTGACATGGCCGGTGTAGCCCGGGCCTTGCTCGTACAGGCCGCTGACCGGGACGCCCCACGGCTGGTAGGCGCTGCGCTTGACCACGGCGCCACTTGCGTCGGTTTCGGCCACCGGACTGCCAAGGGCATCGGTGTGGTAGTAGGTCGCCACCTGTGCGGCCATGCGCACCGGATTGGCGTCTGCACGCACCGTTACTCCCGGGTACGTCCATGCCGAGCAGTTGGCCCCTGCGCAAGCGCGGATGCGGTAGTTGCGCCGATACCAGCCACCATCGCTGACCGGGTTGCCTCCGTCCTCCACGTAAAGCGTGGTGACCGTGAATGGCGCATCCTGAACCACTTGGGGGGCTTGCGCGCTGCTGCGCTCCAGCAGGAACTGGTAGCTGGTTGCGTTGGGTACCGCATCCCAG
>JASLGB010000006.1 GCA_030150315.1 Dokdonella sp.
TCCTTGCGTGCGGTGACGAACTCGGAGATGTCGGGCATTTCCTTGATGCACGGCGTGCACCAGGTTGCCCAGAAATTCACGATGACCCACTTGCCGCGCTGCGCGGCCAGATCAAAGCGTCCGCCGTCGAGCGTCGCGACCGACAGCTCCGGCGCCTTGTCTGATTCGGGCGCCGCGCCTGATTGGGGCGCCTTGCCCGGCTCGGGCGTCGCAGCGCCCAGCGGGGACGCCAGCAAAACGGCCAGGAACACGGCCGGCAACAGGAAAGACTTCATCGGTACTCCGCGACGGTTCGCGTGTCGGTCAGGGACTCGGGCGGCGATGGTACCTCCGGCGGGAACAGTACCGCCAAAGATTCGTTCATCTCGTCACGCAAATCGATGGCGACCCGATCCAGCAAGGCGCGGGCCGGCGCGGGCAATCCATCCGCCGCGGCGTGCGGGCCCAGCGGCAGGCGATAACCGCCTTCGTCGTAGATTTCGAGCAGCTCGGTCGAGGAAAGATCGCGCACGACCAGCCACTCGCCGGTCTCGCTGCGCTGGATCAGCCCGATGCGGTGCAGGTCACCCAGATACCGCTGCAACAGGTCATCGGTCAGATACGGCTCGCAGGCGAGCAGCGTATTGCTGTGCAGGCCGCGGCCTGCGCGCTGGGCATCGACGAAGCGGCCGATGATGCGCAGCAGGCCGGTGAACTCCTGGCCGCGCGGCAGCAACTGCCCGGCGGGGCGATAGTCGAACGCCGACAGCGATGCCGTGACCGACGCACCCAGCAGCACGATGATCCACGACAGATAGATCCAGAAAATGAAGATCGGCACCAGGGCCAGCGCACCATAGATCTTCTGGTAGCTGGCGTATTTGGTCGCGTACAGCGCGAAACCGCGCTTGGCCAGCTCGAACAGCACCGCCGCGATCAGCGCGCCGATGATCGCGTGCGAGATCCGCACGGTGCGGTTGGGAATGACCACATAGGCCGCCACCAGTGCCGCCCACACGATCAGGAAAGGCAGCACGACCAGCACGCGTGCGCGGATCGAGAACTGCGCCTCGGCGGCATCGATGAACGGCAGCGCGAACGCATAAGAACTGAGCGCCAGCGCCGACACCAGCAACAGCGGCCCGAGCGTCAGCGCCGTCCAGTAGACGATGAAGCGCGAGGTCGCGCTGCGTGCCACCTGCACGCGCCAGATGCGATTGAACGCATCCTCGATGCTCATCATCAGCGACACCGCACTGAACAGCAGCACGAGGATGCCGACTGCGGTGGCACCGCTCGCGCTTTCGGCAAACTGCGTGATGTAACCCTGCACCGTGCTTCCGGCCGCCGGCACGAAGTTCTCGAACACCCAGGTGGTGAGCTGGTCGCGCCATTCGGCGAAGACCGGAAACGCGGTCAGCACGCCGAGCACCGCGGCGGTCAGCGGCACCAGCGCGAACAGCGAGGTATAGGCCAGCGCGCCCGAGGTTTGCAGGCAGCGGTCCTCGACGAAGCGCTCCCAGGTGAAGCGCAGGAAGGCGAGCACCCGATCGCGGTCGGAGAGGGTTCGGCGGAATCGAAGGAGTCGAGCGAACATGGAAACAGACTAGCAGGTTGATGAAAAACCGTTGTTGAAATACTACCCGCGGCGGACGTCCGGACAGTGCCGCGCAGGCACCGCGCCGATGTGCGATGCGCGCATCGCCGCAGGCACCTCGCACGCGGCACGGCACCGCCGAAACAGGTCTCGGCCGACCGCAAGCATTGCCAGTCGCCGTCGTGGCCGACTATCGTCCGCGCCGATGAACGAGATCCTGATCCTTTATTACAGCCGCAGCGGCAAGGTCGCGCAGCTCGCCCGCCTGGTCGCCCGCGGCGTCGAGGAAGTGGACGGCATGCGCGCGCGCCTGCGCAGCGTGCCGCCGGTCGCACCGGTGACCGAAACGGCGCATCCGCCCGAGCCCGAGGACGGCGCACCCTACGCAACCCGCGCGGACCTTGCCGAATGCCGCGGCATCGTGCTCGGCAGCCCGACCCGGTTCGGCAACATGGCCGCGCCGATGAAGCACTTCATCGACACGACCGCGGCCGAATGGGCATCGGGCAGCCTGGTCGGCAAGCCGGCCGGCGTGTTCACCTCGACCAGCACCATGCATGGCGGACAGGAATCGACCTTGCTGTCGATGATGCTGCCCCTGCTCCACCACGGCATGCTGATCGTCGGCGTGCCGTATACCGAAGCGGCCCTGAATCGCACGCAGCGCGGCGGCTCGCCCTATGGCGCCAGCCATGTCGCCGGCGTCAACGACGATCAGGACATCAGCGACGACGAGCGCACGCTTGCGCGCGCCCTGGGTCGACGCGTCGCGGCCATCGCCGCCCGACTGGAGGACGGCGCATGAGCCCGTCGCGCGCAGGATTCCTCGCCTGGGCCTTGCTGGTGCTGCTGCAACCGGCGTGGTACCTGTGGCTCGCGCCGCCGGCCAACGGCAACGGCCTGCTTGCGCTGGCCTTCACCTTGCCGCCACTGCTGTTGCCGCTGCTCGCGCTGCGCCGCAGTGCGCATCGCGCCCTGCTGTGGGTCGGCATCGTGTCGCTGTTCTATTTCTGCCACGGCATCGTCGCCGCGTGGGTCTATCCGAACGCGCGCCTGCCGGCGCTGCTGGAAGTGGCCTTTTGCCTGGTGCTGATCGCCACGCTGGGCTGGATCGCGCGCAGCGGACGCGCGCGGCGCTGAGCGCAGCCGGCACCCGCCAGCCGCGTCAGGCGATGTGGGCTGGTCGGCGCATGCACTCGTCGTGCTTCGAACGCAAGGCCTCGGGCAGCCGTTCGGCGAGGAAGTCGACAAACGCGCGCACACCCGGCAGCAGGCCGCGCCGGCTCGCGTAGACGAAGTGCGTGATGCCTTGCGGCACGCTCCAGTCCGGCAGCACCAGCTCCAGCTCGCCGCTCTGCACCGCCGGTGCACAGACGAACTCCGGCAAGGCGGCAACGCCGATGCCACGCCGCGCTGCCTCCAGGATCACGTGGAATTCGCCGCAGATCAGGCGCGCCTGCATCTCGGCACTGACCCGCGCGCCATCGGCACCGATCAACTCCAGCGTCTGCGCGCCTTCGTGCTCGTACCAGGACAGCAGCGGCAGCGACTCCAGCTGCGCCGGCCTTTGCGGGCGGCCATGCGCGTCGAGGAAAGCCTTGCTTGCGCACAGCAGGACGCGCGACTGGCCGACGCTGCGCAGGATCAGGCTGGCGTCCGCGTCGAGCTTGTCGCGCACGCGCAGCGCGATGTCGATGCCTTCGCTGATCAGGTCGACACGACGGTTGGTCGCCACCAGACGCACCTGCACCTTGGGATGCAGGGCGAGGAAGTCCGGCACCAGATAGGCCAGCACGGTTTGCGCCAGCGCCACCGGGCAGCTCATGCGCACGACACCGCGCGCCTCGACGCTGAGTTCGGCGACCGCGTCCTGCGCCGCCTGCGCCTCCTCGATCATCGCGCGGCAGTGCGTGTAGAAACGCTCGCCCACTTCGGTCACCGCGAAGCGGCGCGTGGTCCGTTGCAGCAGACGCACGCCAAGGCGTTCCTCCAGCAGCGCCACGCGCTTGCTGAGTCGCGATTTCGGCACGCCGAGCGCGCGCCCGGCGGCGGAAAAACCGCCGTGATCGACCACGGCCGCGAAGAAGCGCAGGTCGTTCAGATCGGCCAGTGGACCTTCCATCACGCCGCTCATTGTTTCCCCACAAGGACGATGAGTCCGAATTCACCGGACTTGGCGCCAGATCGTACAGGAACCATCCTTTCTCCGTCGCCGGAAACGGCTTGTCTCCACGAATCTGCCATGCATCTGCTGCACATCGACTCCAGCGCACTCGGCCCAAATTCGGTCTCGCGCGAGCTGACCGCCGCCATCGTTGCCGACTGGAAAAGAACCCATCCGGGCGGCACCGTCGTCCACCGCGACCTTGCCGCCGCACCGCTGGCGCACTGGCAGCCGCAGGTCGACGCGGAGAACCCGTCCGGCCGCGTCGGCGGCGAGGTGCTGGAGGAATTCCTCGCCGCCGACACCATCGTGATCGGCGCGCCGATGTACAACTTCGGCATTCCGAGCACGCTGAAGGCGTGGATCGACCGGCTCGCCATTCCCGGCAAGACCTTCCGCTACACCGACCAGGGTCCGCAGGGGCTGGCCGGCGGACGCCGCGTGATCGTCGTCTCCACCCGCGGCGGACTGTATGCGGAAGGCACGCCCGGCTTCGCAGCCGATTTCCAGGAGCCCTATCTGCGCCAGGTGTTCGCATTCTTCGGCATCGACGAGATCGAAATCGTGCGCGCCGAAGGCGTCAATCTCGGGCCGCAGCAGAAAGCCGACGCGATCGCCGCGGCCAAGGCATCGATCGGCAAGGTCACGCGCCTCGTGGCCTGAGCCGCTTGCGGCATCCGCGCAAGCGCGTAAGGTCGGGACATCCGATCCGCGAGTCCGTGCCATGCGCTTCATCCAGCCTGCGCCGCAGCTTCCGAACCAGTATCGCGACGACCGCACGCTGCAGTCCTTCCTGCGGCGTGCCTTGCCCGAATCGGTACACAATGCGATCGACCCCGATCTGGACGCACTCGGCGCGCATGCGGCGCAGGCCTGGCACAGCGCCCGTGCGACGTCGCCGGCCGAGCCGGTGCTGACGCAGTGGGACGCCTGGGGCACGCGCATCGACCGCATCGAACTGACGCCGGCATGGCAGCGCGGCGCGGAACTGGCCGCGCACCATGGCCTGGTCGCCGCCGGCCATGAAACCACGCATGGCGAGCACGCACGCGTCGACCAGTTCGCGCGCGTCTACCTGCATCACGTCGCGAGCGAGTTCTACACCTGTCCGCTGGCGATGAGCGACGGCGCGGCAACCGCGCTGAAGGCGTCGGGCAACGTGGCCCTGATCGAACGCGCACTGCCGCACCTGCTCGCGCGCGACCCCGCCGAACTGTGGCTTTCGGGCCAGTGGATGACGGAAACGGCCGGTGGCTCCGACGTCGGCCGCACCGACACGATCGCGCGACGCGACGACGCCGGCCAATGGCGGCTGTACGGGCGCAAATGGTTCACCTCGGCCGTGATCGGCCAAATGGCGCTGGCACTGGCGCGCCCGGAAGGCGCCGCCAGCGCAGGAACCGATGGGCTGGCGCTGTTCTACATCGAGACACGCGACGCCGACGGCCGCTGGAACGGAATCCGCGTCGATCGCCTCAAGGACAAGCTCGGCACGCGCGAGCTGCCGACGGCCGAGATCGAACTCGAAGGCACACGGGCTTCGCCGGTCGGCGCACTCGACCACGGCGTGCGCCTGATCGCGCCCATGCTCAACGTCACGCGCACCTGGAACGCGGTCTGCGCGCTGGCCACGATGCGGCGCTGCCTGGCGCTGTCATTGGACTATGCGCGCCGCCGCGAAGCGTTTGGGCGCGCACTGATCGAGCAACCGCTGCACCGCGCCACCCTGGCCGCGTTGCAGGCGGAATTCGAAGCCGCGTTCGGGCTGGTGTTCTTCCTCTCCGGTTTGCTTGGCCGGGTCGAACGCGGCGACGACGGCGACAAGGGGTTGCTGCGCCTGCTGACGCCGCTGACCAAGCTGTGGACCGGCAAGCTCGCGGTGCGCATCGCATCGGAATCGTGCGAGGCCTTCGGCGGCGCCGGATACATCGAGAACACCGGTCTGCCGCTGATGCTGCGCGACGCGCAGGTGTATCCGATCTGGGAGGGAACCACCAACGTGCTCGCGCTCGACACCTTGCGCGCGCTGGCCGCGACCGGCCTCGCTCCGCTGCGCAGCGCGGTCGACACGCTGCTGGCCGAAGCCGGCGGCGATCCCTGTGGCATTCGCACCACGCTCGACAGCGCAGTGCGCTGGCTCGACAGCCATGCGCGCGACCGCGACGGACTGGAGGCCGGCGCACGCGGGCTTTCCTACACGCTGGCGCGCTCGCTCGCGGCGGCCTTGCTCGCACGCCATGCGACGTGGGCCGAAGCACAGGGCGACCGGCGACCGCGCGCCGCGCTGCACCTGTTTTCCAGCCACGGCCTGTCGCGTTTCGCGCCGCCCGTTTCCGATGCATTCGCCAGCATCCTTGTCGACGGCGGCAACCTCTGAAGGCGCATCCTTTAGAATCACGCTCTGAAACGGCGCGTGGCGCCCAAGGAGCACGGACACATGCAACACCTGGTCATCGTCGCGACCGGCGGCACGATCGACAAGATCTACTTCGACGACAAGTCCACGTTCCAGATCGGCGAACCGCAGATCGGCGAGATCCTGCAGCAACTCGGCGTGGCGTTCACGTTCGAGGTCGTGCCGGTCCTGCGCAAGGACAGCCTGCATCTGGACGATGCCGATCGCGCCCAGGTCCGCGCTGCGATCGAACGCCAGCCCCACCGCCACGTGCTGGTCACGCACGGCACCGACACGATGGTCGAGACCGCGCAGGCGCTGGCCGGCCTGGCCGGCAAGGTCATCGTGCTGACCGGCGCGCTGAATCCCGCGCGCTTCCAGGGTTCCGATGCGGTGTTCAACGTCGGTTGCGCGGTCGGCGCGCTGCAGGCGCTACCCGACGGCGTCTACATCGCGATGAACGGCCGCATCTGGGATCCGGCGCGCGTGCGCAAGAACCGCGACGCGAACCGCTTCGAGGATGCCGGCACCGGTTAGGCGGGTTCGTGGGAAAGCTC
>JASLGB010000021.1 GCA_030150315.1 Dokdonella sp.
CGGGGTATCCCGCGTCCGTGGACGCGTTCCTGCGCGCTCGCATTCCCGCACGCGGCACAACGCTGACGGTGGCCCGCGCCCTCTGCGGCCGCGAACGGCTGATCGAGATCGACGGCGAACACCGCGGCGCCTGATCGGAGCCGCCAATGAAGAAAGTGTTCGTCGGACTGCTGCCGGTCCTCGTCATCGCAGTGATCGGCAGCCTGATCTGGACCGGCCTGGTGACCACCCGGCAGCGCGTGTCGCCCGCCGCCGCAACCGCACGCGATGACGCGCCGCCGGCCGCGCCGCGGCACAACCCCGTTGCCGGCGACGCCGACGCGATCGCGCAGGGCAAGCACCTGTACGCGACCAAGGCCTGCGCCGGCTGCCACGGCGCGAGCGGCGGCGGCGGCATGTGCCCGTCACTGCTCGATGAAGTCTGGGTCTACGGCGACTCGGACGCCGCGCTGTTCGACCTGATCCGCCACGGCAGCGCCGGCATGCGCGGCCGCGGCCATGTCCGACTGGATGAGGACAAGCGTCGCGGCGACATGCCCGCGCTGGCGGCGGTCGTCAGCGAGGACGACGCCTGGAAGATCCTGGCCTGGATCCGCTCGCTGCACGCACCCGCCGCGCCCCCGCACTGACCGTGCCGTAGGACGGCGCGCGGCGACGCGGGCAGCAGTCGCCGCCGCGCGCCGCGATGAGGCATGATCGAAGGTTCCCGAATTCCCACCGTCAGGAGAATCTTCCATGAAAACCCGTGCAGCCGTGGCCTGGGAGGCCGGCAAACCACTCGAGATCGAGGAAGTCGACCTGCAAGGCCCGCGCGCTGGAGAAGTGCTGGTGCGCATCGTCGCAACCGGCGTCTGCCATACCGATGCGTTCACGCAGTCGGGCGCCGACCCGGAAGGCCTGTTCCCGGTCATCCTCGGCCACGAAGGCGGCGGCATCGTCGAGGAAGTCGGCCCCGGCGTGACCAGCCTGCAGCCCGGCGACCATGTGATTCCGCTGTACACGCCCGAATGTGGCGCGTGCAAATACTGCCTGTCCGGCCGCACCAACCTGTGCCAGGCGATCCGCGCGACGCAAGGCAAGGGCCTGATGCCGGACGGCACCTCGCGGTTCTCCAAGAACGGCAAGATGATCCATCACTACATGGGCACCAGCACATTCTCCGAGTACACCGTGCTGCCGGAGATCGCGCTGGCCAAGATCAACAAGGCAGCGCCGCTGGACAAGGTCTGCCTGCTCGGCTGCGGCATCACCACCGGCATCGGCGCCGTGCTCAACACCGCCAAGGTGTGGCCGGGCGCGACGGTCGCGGTGTTCGGCCTCGGCGGCATTGGCCTGGCCGTGGTGCAAGGCGCGGTGATGGCCAAGGCCTCGCGCATCATCGCGGTCGACCTGAACCCGGACAAATGGGAGATGGCCAAGGCGATGGGCGCGACCGATTTCGTCAACCCGAAGGACTACGACCGCCCGATCCAGGAAGTGCTGGTCGACCTCACCGACGGCGGCGTCGACTTCTCGTTCGAGTGCATCGGCAACGTCCACGTCATGCGCTCGGCGCTGGAGTGCTGCCACAAGGGCTGGGGCGAGTCGATCATCATCGGCGTCGCCGGCGCCGGCCAGGAAATCGCCACGCGTCCGTTCCAGCTGGTCACCGGCCGCGTCTGGCGCGGCTCGGCGTTCGGCGGCGTCAAGGGCCGCTCGCAGCTGCCCGGCTACGTCGACCGCTACATGGCCGGCGAGCTGAAGGTCGACGAGTTCGTCACCGAAGTCCTGCCGTTGGAGCAGATCAACCACGCCTTCGACCTGATGCACGAAGGCAAGGTGATCCGCTCGGTGATCAAGTACTGATCGAAGCCATCGGCCGCCCTCACGCACGATGCGTGCGTGAGGGCGGATCCGTCGCGCCCGCGGACGCCGCTTTCCGCGGCGTCCCGGCGCAAAAGCTCGCTCTGCCGCGACGCGGCGCCGGCCTTACGCCTGGCGCAGGAAACACACCTTCAGCACCAGGCCCTTGATCTTGTCCGAGTGGCCTTCGATGTGCTCGGCATCGTCCTCGACCAGGCGGATGTTCTTGATCACCGTGCCCTGCTTCAACGGGATCGACGAGCCCTTGACCTTGAGGTCCTTGATCACGACGACGGTATCGCCGTTCGCCAGCGGATTGCCGTTGCTGTCGCGCACGACCGGGGCCGAATCGCTGGATGCCTGCGCCACTTGCGGCCACTCGTAACCGCAGTCGGCGCAGACGAAGTTGTCGCCGTCCGGATACGTATTCTCGAGCGTGCACTGCGGACAGGGGGAAATGTCGGTCATTTCTCGATGCCTTGCTGGAAACGGCAGGCCATTCTAGCCGCCCCGCCGCAGTTTCCTGGCCGAGTCGCATTGGCAGGTAAAATTGCGCGCTGGTCCGGCCTCGCGTTCGAGCCAGTCTCCAACTCCCAAGGAACCGAACAACCGCATGCTTTCCATCGAACACCGCATCGCCCAGGACATCGCCGCGCAGCCGGCACAGGTAAAGGCCGCCGTCGAGCTGCTCGACAGTGGCGCGACCGTGCCGTTCATCGCGCGCTACCGCAAGGAAGTGACCGGCGGACTCGACGACACGCAATTGCGCTTGCTGGAGGAACGCCTCGGCTACCTGCGCGAGCTGGAGGACCGCCGCGCGGCGATCCTCGAGAGCATTGCGGAACAAGGCAAGCTCGACGACGCGCTGAAGGCGCAGATCCTCGAAGCCGACACCAAGGCGCGGCTGGAAGACCTGTACCTGCCCTACAAGCCCAAGCGCCGCACCAAGGCGCAGATCGCGCGCGAAGCCGGCCTCGAGCCGCTGGCGCTGGGCCTGCGCGACGATCCGACCATCGCACCGGAAGAACGCGCCGCCGCGTTCGTCGACGCCGAGAAGGGCGTTGCCGACGTCAAGGCCGCGCTCGATGGCGCGCGCCAGATCCTGATCGAGACGATCGCCGAGGACGCCACCCTGGTCGGCGAGTTGCGCGACTGGATCTGGAGCAAGGGCCAGATCCGCGCCAAGGTCATCGCCGGCAAGGAGAACGAGGGCGCGAAATTCCGCGACTACTTCGACCACGCCGAACCGGTGGCGAAGATTCCGTCGCACCGCCTGCTCGCGCTGATGCGCGCGCGCAACGAAGGCGTGCTCGCGCTCGACCTGTTGCCAACCGCCGACGAGG
>JASLGB010000084.1 GCA_030150315.1 Dokdonella sp.
GCTGAACCTGCGCGCGGTGATCAGTCAGCGTCTCGTCATCGGCAAGGACGGTCGCCGTCTGCCGGCGGTGGAAGTGCTGATCAACACGCCGCACATCCGCGACCTCCTGCGCCGCGGCCAGGTGCACGAGATGAAGGAGGCGATGGATCGCAGCCTGCAGGACGGCATGCAGACTTTCGACCAGTCGCTCTACACGCTGTACAAGGAAGGCAAGATCGATCTGGAAGAAGCCCTGAACCACGCCGACTCGCGCGATGGACTGGCCCTGAAGGTACGCCTTGCCGAAGGCGCGGACGTGCCGATGGCGAACGTGTTCGACACGTCCTCGTTCTGACCGAAACCCGCGCGGGTGCGCAGCCGCCGCTCCCGCGCGATTTCGCGACCATCGCCACGATCGGCGTGCGTCGCGCTCAGAACAGCAGATACGTCGACAGGATGTATTTGTCGTTGGAACGCGGCGGCAGACCGGCGTGCTGGAACATCCAGTACGGCGGGAACACCAGCAGGCGCCCCGCCCTTGCGGCGATCTTCAGACCAAGATCGCAGAACTCCGTCTCGCCGCCTTCGGCGACGTCGTTGAGATACCACAGGAACACCAGATAGCGGTTGGCCACCGCGTCGATCGAATCGAAATGCGGCTGGAAGCGGTCTTCGCCATCGGCGCGGTAGCGCTTGATGCGCAGGTCCTCGATGTTCGGTCGCAGCGGCACCGGAAGGGTCAGGCGCAATCTGGCGTTGTAGCGCTCCAGTCCCTCTTCGATCTTGTGCAGGAAGAAGCCGGTGAACGAGTCGTCGGCAAGACGCGACACGTTCAGCTCGGTCCAGCCGCTCTCTTCCAGACCTTCGCGAACGCCACGACCGTTGCGCGTTTGCCGGTTCGCGCTGGCCTCGAACGATTCGACCAGTTGCGCGCAGAACCCGCGCTCCAGCGCGTCGTCGAACCAGACGACGTGATCGCGCAGCGACGATGCCTCAAGCGTCATAGCCCCAATGCTCCAGTATTGGCTGCAGGATCGGCCGCACCGGCTCCAGGTGCGCGGCGTAGCGGCGCCAGCGGTCGACCGCACGCCGATTGGGCGGCTCGACCACCTGCGCGTAGCTGGGCGTGCTGATGAAGCCCTTGCCGCGCGCGTGCTCGTGGAAGTGCTTCAGCGGCGTGGAGTCGCCGAGCTGCAGGAAGTCGCCGACGCGCCGCACGTTGCCATCGAAATCGGCGAGCAGGTCCTCGTAACGCGAGATCAGCAAGGCCGGCTGCATCAGCTCGGCGTGATGGATCCATGACGACATCGCGGCGACATAGCTGCGTGCAAGGCGCTCCAGCGTCGAACACATGACCATGAAGTTCGGCGAGCGGAAGTGCTGCATGTAGCAGCTCAGCAGCACGTCGCAGGGATGACGCAGCGCCAGCACGATGCATGCGTTCGGGAACAGGCGCAGGATCATCGGCAGCCGCAGCATGTTGAGCGGATTCTTGTCGACCAGCCGCTGGCCCGGCTCCAGCGTCACCGTGCGCGCAACCATTTGCCAGTAGGCGCCACGCAAAGCGTCGAGTTGCGGCGACGTCAGCGCACCGAGATCGTGCGGATAGCGCAGGCCGAGCGGCGACAACAAGGCAATGGCGTCGTTGACGTAGACGCGCTCATCCATGGAGCGCAGGGACGGATGCGCATCGAGCATCTGTTCGAGCATGGTCGTGCCCGAACGGGGAAAGCCGACGATGAACACCGGCGAGGCCTGTGCGGAGGGCGCGGATTCATCCGACCAGGTGCGGAACTCGTCCTCGCCAAGCAGGACGGCGGCCGTCGGCAACGCGGTTGTGCCCGGTGCCAGCAGATGCGGAACGAGTTGTCCGGCGAGTTGCATTTGGCATTCGTGCGCGCTCGCGAAAGCCGCCATCGCGCCGTCGGCGTCGCGGTGACGATCGCAGACCTTGCCAAGCGCGAAGTAGAGGCCGGCGCGGCGATGCGCAGGCTCGGTCAGAGGCAGCATCTGCTCCACGAGGGCGCGCATGCGAGCAGGATCGGCGTCGCGCGCAGCGAGCGCGATCTGCGCGGCAACGATTTCGCGCCGCGTCGTCGCGTCCGGCGCGTCTTGTGCGGGCCGCAGCCGATCCAGCCACGCACGCGCCTCGTCCACGCGATTGAGCCGTTCGTACAGGCATACCAGCGCAGCGAGCACGCGCGCCTCGTCCGGCGTGCGCTTGAGCACATCGAGCAGGACGTGCTCGCCGACGCTGTTTTCACCCAGCAAGGTCAGCAGCGAGCCCAGCTCGATGCGCTGCTCGTCGGCGAGTGCGCTCCACTCGCGCCAGGACCGCAGGAGATCTTGCGCCAGCGCGTGATCGCCGCATTCGTAGCAGGCGCGCGCGCCGTAAAGGCGTGCGTCGACCAGGGCCGGATCGGCGCGCACGGCGGCGACAAGATGGTCGCGAGCCAGCGTGACCTTGCCGGCCTCCATGTCGAGCAAACCCAGATTCAGCAGGACACCGGCATCTCCCGGCGCGCGCTCGAGTGCCGCCCGATAGGCGTCCGCTGCCGCGGAGAAACTCCCGATATCGCGCAAAGCGTTGGCGAGATTGTTCCAGTACTCGGAGCGATGCGGCTGGAGCTCCGTCAACGTTCGCCATGCATCGGCCGCTTCGCGCATGCGTCCCTGAAGCTGGACGCTGAGGGCGAACAGGATCAGCGTGGCAATGTCGTCCGGCATTTGCCGCAGGCGCGCGCGCGACCACGCCTCGACGCGTGCATGCTGCCCTGCCTGCAGTTCGGTGAAGGCCTGCGATGGAGAGTACGAGGAGAGCGCGTCCATCACTCAACGATAGCCCAGGACATCGGCGCGCAGGAAACTGTCCGCGGATCCGATCAGGTCACGCGCGCCATCACGCGTCGAGCGCCGCGCGCCGTACCGGGCGCTTGCGCCAAGTCCCGCGGAGCGATCCGGCACGAAGCCTGCGCAGAAACAGCCGACGCACCGGATGGGCGCGTCGTGAGAAAGGCGGGTGCCGCGACGCCGGATCGAAAACCGCACCGGCAGCCTTCGATCGCGGTGCGCTGCCGCCGGCGATGCCCTTGTCCCGAGTGAGGCAAAGGCATGCCGGCGAGAACGCGGTTCCTGCGGAATCAGAACTTCACGGTCACTCGTGCCCAGTAGTAGCGACCGATCATCTCCGAGTAATACGTATTGACGTCGGTGTTCGAGTTGAGCGTGTTGTTCTGGTAGATCTGCGGCGGCTTCTTGTCGAAGGCGTTGTCGACGCCGACGTCTAAGCGCGTCTTCAGCGCATCCAGCGCATAGCCAACCGTGAAGTTGTGCGTGGTCGACGATCCGACGTTCAGCACCACGCCGGGGAAGTCCGGCGAGCCGTCGGCGGAGAAGTTCTGGCGCAGGTCGTGGCTGCCGACCGAGATCGGGCCGACGTAGCGCGCATACCATCCGGCATCGAACGAACCCAGCCGCCAGTTGACGCCGGCCAGCGCTTTCCAGCGTGCGTAGTTCCCGTATTCGTTCCAGTACTTTCCGGCCAGCGTGTTAACCACGTTGCCCGGCTCGCCCGGGGTCAGCGAGTTGTCCATCTTCGCCAGGTAGGTCGAGTTGAACGTGAACTGGAACGCGCCGTAGGCCGTTTCGGGCAGACGGTACTTCATCGCGAAATCGACGCCGCTGGCATCGTAACGGCCGAGGTTCACGACCGGCTGGTAGATGGTGTCGATCGATCCGGCACTCGGCCCATCCGGGAAGCGGAAGACCAGATTGCAGAACTTGCCGGTGTTGTAGCAGGTGTTCACGGCCAGCGAGGCACCGATGCCGCCGATGTAGTCATTGAGGTACAGGCGCCACAGGTCGGCACTCAGCGACAGGCCTTCGATCCAGCGCGGATCGTAGACGACGCCGAAGTTGAACGACTTGCCGTACTCGGGCTTGAGCGTCGGCAGGTTCGGATCGATGCGGTGCGCCCACAGGTTGCCGGAGGTGGTGCCGTTGCTCTGCGAGAGTCCGGTTCCGCCGAAGGTGCCGTCGGTTGGCACGCCGACGCAGGCGGCGGCGATATTCGGCGGAATCTGGCCGCCGGGGTAATTGTTTGCGTCCAGTCCGCTGCAGGGATCGCTGAACAAGGGCGCGTTGCCGGCCGGCCCGGCGTACACGTCCTGCGTGGTCGGCGCGCGGAACAGCTGGGACACGGTGCCACGCAGCAGCAGGTCTTCCAGCGGACGCCATTCGACTGCGACCTTCCAGTTGTTGGTATTGCCGAATTCGTTGAACTTG
>JASLGB010000092.1 GCA_030150315.1 Dokdonella sp.
AGCGTGCGCACGCCGTCGGGCTTCAAGGAGGCGTTCGCGCAGTACGTCGAAGGCGGTTGGATCGGCCTGACCGCGAAGGAGGCGTTCGGCGGCCAGGGCCTGCCGGAAGGGATCGGCGCCGCGCTGAAGGAAATGATCGACGCGGCGAACCTGTCGTGGGGCAACTACCCGATGCTTTCGCACGGCGCCTCGTCCGCGCTCGAATACCACGGCGAGGACTGGCAGCGCGAGGTGTTCCTGAAGCCGCTGGTTTCCGGCCAATGGACCGGCACGATGTGCCTGACCGAGCCGCATTGCGGCACCGATCTCGGCCTCTTGAAAACGCGCGCGGAACCCGCTGTCGACGGCAGCTACCGCATCAGCGGAACCAAGATCTTCATCACCGCCGGCGAACACGATTTCGTCGACAACATCCTGCATCTGGTGCTGGCGCGCCTGCCGGACGCGCCGCCCGGCGTGAAGGGCATCTCGCTGTTCCTCGTGCCGAAGTTCAAGGTCGGCAAGGACGGCACGGTGGGCGGGCGCAATGCGGCGCTGTGCGGCTCGATCGAACACAAGATGGGCATCCACGGCTCCGTCACCTGCGTGATGAACTTCGACGGCGCCGAAGGCTGGCTGGTCGGCCAGCCGAACAAGGGCCTCGCGGCGATGTTCACCATGATGAATACGGCGCGACTGGCGGTCGGCCTGCAGGGTCTCGGCCTGACCGAGCGTGCCTACCAGAATGCCCTCGCGTATGCGCGCGAACGCCTGCAGATGCGCGCGCTGACCGGCGCGAAGTTCCCGGAAAAACCGGCCGATCCGCTGGTCGTCCACCCGGACGTGCGGCGCATGCTGCTGACGCAGAAATCGCTCGCTGAAGGCGGCCGTCTGCTCGGCCTGTACGCCTACCTGCAGGAAGACATCCGCAAGCATTCCACCGACGAAGCCGAGCGCGAACGCGCCGAAGCCCTGGTGTCCTTCCTGACGCCGATCGTCAAGGGCCTGCTGACCGAAGCCGGCATCGAATGCACCTACGACGCGGTGCAGATCTTCGGTGGCCACGGCTTCATCGTCGAAAACGGCATGGAGCAGTACGCACGCGACGCGCGCATCACCACGCTGTACGAAGGCACCACGCAGATCCAGGCCAACGACCTGCTCGGCCGCAAGGTGCTGCAGCTCAAGGGCGCGGGACTGAAGCACTTCCTTGCCGAGATCAGCGCCTTCTGTTCGCAGCACGCCGCCGACGCGAACCTGGCGGAATTCATCGGCCCGCTGGCGCAGGCGACCAAGGACTGGGGCGACACCACGCTCGGCCTCGCCCAGCGCGCCGGAGCGAACCCCGACGAAATCGGTGCGGCCGCCTTCGACTACCTGTTCTATTCCGGCTACGTCGCGCTGGCCTATTTCTGGGCACGCAGCGTCGTCGCCGCGGAGGCCTCGTCGCGCCCTCAGGAATTCCGCGATGCCAAGCGTCTGACCGCGCGCTTCTATTTCGCGCGCATCCTGCCGCGCATCCACTCCCATGCAGCGGCGATGCAAAGCGGCGCGGCGACGCTGATGGAGATGACGGACGCTCAGTTCGGCTGAGCCGGCTATCGCTGCCCATGGCCGTTTCCTGCATCCGCCTGGCGCGGGCCGACGATGACGAGTTCATCCTCGGCCTGGCGGGTCGATTCGTCGAATGCGAGCTGCCGCGCTGGCGCCGGCGCGGCGAATGCGCCGACGGGCTGCGCGCCGACATCGAACGTCACCTGCACGAGCAGCCCGCCGGTTCGTATGTCTTCGTCGCCGAAGACGAGGACGGCGAGCCAGCCGGCTTCCTGCATCTGCAAACGGTGTCCGATGCCTTTACCGATGCGCAGAACTGCCATGTCGCCGACTTGGCCGTCGCCGCCGACCGCGAGGGCCGTGGCATCGGCACGGCCCTGCTGCGCTTCGCCGAGGACTGGGCCAGGAAACATCGCCTGCGCCATCTGACTCTGGCGGTATTCCCGCGCAACGAACGCGCGATCGCGCTGTACGAGCGCCACGGCTTCGGTCTCGACCAGCTGCGCATGGCCAAGCGCCTCAGATAACCGCGCCGCGCCTGGCCCGGCGCGACCCGCCAATGCGGCCTTGCCAGGACCCAACCTCACGCCCGGCAGGACGGCAAGACGGCAGCGGAGGTGATTCGACAATCGTTGTATTATTGAAGGATGAACGAAGACCAAGCCATCACCGCGCTCGGCGCGCTCGCCCATGTCCAACGCCTGCGCGTGTTTCGCGCCCTGGTCGTCGCCGGACCGGAAGGACTCACACCCGGCGCCCTCGCCGACCAGCTCACTGTCGCCCGCAACACGCTGTCCTTCCATCTCAAGGAACTGGCACATGCCGGCTTGGTCGACATCGAACCGCAGGGCCGCCACCTGATCTACCGGGCGGATTTCAACCAGATGGACGGATTGCTCGGCTATCTGACCGAGCATTGCTGTCTAGGCAGCGACTGCGACAGCGGCACCCCGCCTCCGGCGCGACGCGCCTGTCCATGAGCACCGCGGTCGAAAACTCCACCGGTAACGCTGCAGCCATGGGTGTCTTTGAGCGCTTCCTCAGCATGTGGGTCGTGCTGTGCATCGTCGCCGGCATCGCGCTGGGCCAGTTTGCACCCGGCATATCCAAGGCCATCGGCGCATTCGAGATCGCGCGGATCAACCTGCCCGTGGGCGTGATGATCTGGCTGATGATCATTCCCATGCTGTTGAAGGTGGACTTCGCCGCACTTGCGCACGTCCGCTCGCATTGGCGCGGCATCGGCATAACGCTGTTCGTGAACTGGGCGGTCAAGCCGTTCTCGATGGCCTTGCTCGCCTGGATCCTCGTCCGCCATGTGTTCGCCCAATGGCTGCCCTCCGACCAGATCGACGGCTATGTCGCCGGCCTGATCCTGCTCGCAGCCGCGCCGTGCACGGCGATGGTGTTCGTGTGGAGTCGACTGACCGGCGGCGATCCGGCATTCACGCTGTCGCAGGTGGCCTTGAACGACACCGTCATGGTCTTCGCCTTCGCGCCCATCGTCGGCCTGTTGCTCGGGCTGTCGGCCATCGCCCTGCCGTGGGACACCTTGCTGATCTCGGTGCTGCTCTACATCGTGATCCCGGTGATACTCGCCCAGCTCTGGCGGCGCTGGCTGCTGCGCCGCGGCCAGGCCAATCTCACTGCGACCTTGGCGCGATTGGAGCCCCTGTCCATGGCAGCCTTGCTGCTGACGCTGGTGCTGCTGTTCTCCTTTCAGGGGCAGACCATCCTGCAACAGCCACGCGTCATCGCGCTGCTCGCCGTGCCAATCCTCATCCA
>JASLGB010000102.1 GCA_030150315.1 Dokdonella sp.
GCGCTTCGCGCTGCCCATCGTCACCTTCGGCCATGCCGGCAACGGCAACCTGCACGTGAACATCCTCTACCACCCGGACGATGCCGGCGAGAACGCGCGCGCGCAGGCGGCGCTGCCGGAGGTGTTCGCGCTGACGCTCGCACTGGGCGGCACGCTGTCCGGCGAACACGGCATCGGCCTGGCCAAGCGCGACTTCATGGCGCAGGCCTTCACCCCCGCCACGCTGGCGGCGATGCGCGCGATCAAGCAGGCGCTGGACCCGGATGGCATCCTCAATCCAGGCAAGGTGCTGCCACCCGAGTGACGATGTGCCGGTGACGCCACAGGAGCGGATCTGCCCGCGATTGTTTTCCAGCCGGCGGCAGATCCCGGCTGCATCTCCCGCCGCGCTGCTTCCGGATCAGCGAGTGTCAGGGGCGCAGCCCCGACCTGCGCAACTACCGGGCAAGCCCGATCCCACAACGAGACGAGTACGGACCATGGATATCGACCCCTCGCAGTTCGCCGCGCACTGGGCCGCGGCATGGAACGCGCACGACGTGGACGCGGTGCTGGCGCATTTCCATGACGAAGCGGTGTTCACCTCGCCCTTCGCCCGCCAACTCCTGCCCGAAACCGGTGGTGTGCTGCGCGGCAAGGCGGCCATCCACGCCTACTGGAGCGCGGGATTGGCGCGCATCCCCGACCTGCGCTTCCACGTCGAGGCGGTGTTCGCCGGCGTCGATACCCTCGTCATCGCCTACAGCAACCAGAAAGGCGTGCGGGTGAGCGAGGTGCTGCGCTTTTCAGGCGACCGGGTGATCGAGGGCCATGGCACCTATCCGGCCGACGCGGACAACCCGACCGGCGCGCGCTGACCGGCACGGCCGCGCGGAAACGCGGCGTCTGGCCTACTCCGCGAAGTGGCGGTAGCCGCCGGCGCGCTCGCCGCCGGCATCGCCCTCGCAGCGGACGCCACGGCCCTCGGCGATCACGCCGACGCGCGTCAACGGCAACGCAAGGCTCGATGACAACGCGCCCAGCGCCTCGCGCCGTTCCGGCGCGGCGGTGAAACACTGTTCGTAGTCGTCGCCGCCGCGCAGCGCGCAGTCGCGTGCGGCATCTGCTCCGAGCGCTGCGCACAGTGCGGACGACAGCGGCACTGCATCGGCCTGCACCACTGCGGCCACGCCACTGCGCGCCGCGATATGGCCGAGGTCGGCCAGCAGGCCGTCGGACACGTCGGCCGCCGCGTGCGCCAGCCCGCGCAGCGCCAGCCCCAGTTGCAGCCGCGGCGTCGGCCGCTGCAGGCGTTGGCGCAGTCGTTCGTGACCGGCATCGGCCACGGCGCCGCGCACGTCCAGCCGGCCCTGTTGCCAGAGCCGCAGCGCACCGGCGGCCTCGCCGGGATGGCCGCTGACCCAGATGTCGTCGCCCACCCGCGCGCCGTCGCGGCGCAGCGCCTGCCCGGCCGGCACCTGTCCCATCGCGGTGATCGAGATCGACAGCGGTCCGCGCGTGGTGTCGCCGCCGACCACGGCGATGCCGCTGGCATCGGCCAGCGCGAACAGCCCGTCGGCGAACGCGTCCAGCCAGCCGGCTTCGGCCTGCGGCAGGGACAGCGACAACGTGCACCACGCGGGCGCGGCGCCCATCGCGGCCAGGTCGGAGAGGTTGACCGCCAGCGCCTTCCAGCCGATGTCGGCCGGCGCGCTCTCGGCGGGGAAATGCACGCCGGCGTTGAGCGTGTCGGCGGTGACCGCCAGTTGCTGGCCCGCAGCGGGCCGCAGCAGGGCCGCGTCGTCGCCGATGCCCAGCGCGATGTCGTCGCGCGCATGGGTGCGGCGCGCGATGCGTTCGATCAGGGCGAACTCGTCAAGGCTCATGGGCGGGCATTCCTGGAACGAAAACGCCGGCGCCGATGCTGCCGGCTCCGGCGTCGCAGCGGAAGCGGCCGGCGCACTCGCGCGCCGGCACCGGTGTCACTGGCCCGATTCGACCTTGCGCCATTCCACCGCGGCGCGGTCCAGCACGCCGTTGACATAGGTGTGGCCATGTTCGGAGCCGAAGCGCTTGGCGGTCTCGATGGCCTCGTTGATCACCACGCGGTACGGCACGTCCATGCGATGGCGCAGTTCGTAGGCGGCCACGCGCAGCACTGCGCGCTCGATCGCATCGACCTCTTCCACCGGGCGGTCGAGGAACGGCAGCAGCGCCTCGTCCAGTTCGCGGCGGTGGTCGAGCACGCCGCGCAGCAGGTTCTCGAAGTAGGCCAGGTCGGCCACTTCATGCGCCTGCTCGTGGGCGAACTGGGCCAGCAGCGACTCGGCGTTGCCGCCGGAAATCTGCCAGGCGTAGATCGCCTGCAGCGCGCGGCGGCGCGCGCGCGAACGCAGCACCGGGTCGACGCCGTCGCGGCGGAAGGGCTTGCCGGCAGGCTTGCCGTGGTTCTTGTTGCTCATGGCAGCTGCTCCAGAAGATTGACCATTTCCAACGCCGCCAGCGCGGCTTCCTCGCCCTTGTTGCCATGGCTGCCGCCGGCGCGGGCCTCGGCATCCTCCACGCGTTCGACCGCCAGCACGCCGTTGAGCACCGGCACGCCGAAGTCCAGCTGCGCGCGCATCAGGCCTTCGGCGCAGCGGTCGGCCACGTGCTCGTAGTGGCGGGTGTCGCCACGGATCACGCAGCCCAGGGTGATGATGGCCGCATGCCGGCCGGCGGCGGCCAGGCGCGCGGCGACCAGCGGGATCTCCCAGGCGCCGGGCACGCGCACCACGTCGATGGCGTCCTCGCCGATGCCGTTGCCGGCCAGGCTC
>JASLGB010000107.1 GCA_030150315.1 Dokdonella sp.
CTGGCTGCGGAACTGCTGTTGCTGGTCGAGGAAGATCTGCAGGCTGCGCTCCAGATAGCCACCCATGAAGCCCTGCAGGGAATCACCGTAGAAACGGATGATCTGCGACAGCAGCTTGGTCGTGAACATCGGCTGCCCGCGATCCTCGTATTCCGAAATGATCTGCAGCAGCACGGAGCGGGTCAGGTTTTCGCCCGTCTTGGCATCGCGAACCTCGAATTCCTCGTCGTCGAGCACCAACTGGCGGACTTCTTCCAGCGTGATGTAGCTGGAGATTTCCGTGTCATAGAGACGACGGTTCGGATATTTCTTGATGATGCGCAACGTGGTCATGCGGACAACGCTAGCAGAATGTGCGGCACTGCACCAGTTTGGGGGCGATATCGGGATAACGTGCCGGATTTTCATTGGAAGAACGACGCGCGCGATGAACTTTGCTAGGGTTCTTCAGCGGGACTTTCGATGCTCGGAGCTTTGGGGGTGAAAGGCATCAGGGGCGAATGACTCGCTCATCCGGTCGGCAGCCAAATGGCGTGGGCCGGCGCACATTAAAAAAATCTGGGAGTAGTGGACTATGAACAGAAGGAATTTCAAAGGCCTGGCGCGCAAGCCCCTGGTCGCCTGCCTGACGCTGGCCCTTGCGGTCGGTGCGGCCGAGGCGACCTCACCGGCGGTGGCGGCAACGGGGCACAATGCGCAGGCACGCTTGGCCGGCGCGCACCTGCTGAAACGCAATCCGGCACACGCGCCCGCGGCACTTCGTCCGTACATCGAACAGGCACGCAAGGACCGCAGCGCCTCCGTGCATCGTGTCCTGCCGCGTCCTGCGGCGACGCTGGTGGTCAATTCCTGCGCCGACGATGGCACTCCAGGCACCTTGCGCGATGCGGTGCTCAATGCCGTGGACGGCGACACCATCGACATGACCGCGCTGACCTGCAGCACGATCACGCTGGAGCAGGGCAGCATCAGCATCGACGTGGACAACCTGACCGTGAATGGTCCCGGCGCCGCAGCGTTGAGCATCGATGCGGGCGGCGTTTCGACGGTGTTCGATTTCTTCGGTTACGACGATCCCGACGACAATCCCACCTACGGAACGCTGTCAATCAGTGGCGTGACGATCACGAATGGCGCCTACGATGGCGCGGGCGGCGGCGCCATCTGGACCTCGACCGGCCACGACTTGGAGATGGCCGATTCGGCGGTCACCAATTCGCGCGCCACGGGCAAGTACGCCGGCGGCGGCGGCATCTACTCCAATGGCAGCGTGACCCTTTCGGGCACGACGGTCTCCGGCAACTCGGCCACCAGCTCGAAATACGACGGCAAGGGCGGCGGCGTCTTTGCGGCGGGCGACCTGACGATCGTCGGCAGCACCATTTCCGGAAACACCATCAATGCCGACCAAAGCTACGTGTATTGCGACTACTACGATCCGACGGCGTGCACGTCCTATCCCGGTGGCGGCCTCGGTGGTGGTGCCTTCGGTGAAGGCAAGGTGACCATCAGCAACTCCACCTTCAGCGGCAACAGCGCCAGCCAGGGTGGTGGCGTGTTTGCGACCGGCGACCTTGATCTGGGCAACAGCACGCTGGCCCTGAACACCGCCACGCTCGACAACAACTCCATCGACGCGACGCTTTCCGTCGACGGCGGCGGCGTGATGGCCATGTCGCCGGTCATCGTGATGAACAGTTCCATCCTGTTCGGCAACGAGGCGGTCGCTGCAGCCCTGGGTGTCGATCTCGCCATCAGCGGCGGCAACCTGTCCGGTGACGCCAACCTGGTCGGTGACTCGATTGCGACCCTGCCCGGCGACACCTTGTCGGTGGATCCGCTACTGGGCCCGCTGGCCGACAACGGCGGCCCGACATTGACGCACGCCCTGCTGGCGGGAAGTCCGGCCATCGACAAGGGCAACAACCTTGCCGCTCTGGCCACAGACCAGCGAGGCACCGGATTCGACCGGGTCGTCGGGGCGGAGGCCGACATCGGAGCGTTCGAAGTGCAGGACGGTGCCGACGACACCATCTTCAAGGATGGATTCGACGGCACGCCTCCGTGACGGGAGCGCCCGGAGCGGCATCTCGGTGCCGCGATCGGCAGTGAAGAAAAAAGGCCCGGGAGACCGGGCCTTTTTCACTTCCTCCGGACGGGAATCACCAACCCATGTACTGCCCGCCGTTGATGGCGAGATTGGCGCCGGTGATCCAGTTCGCGCGTTCGTCGGCAAAGAATCCCACTGCGTACGCGATCTCGTCGGGTTCGCCGAGCCGGCCCAGCGGAATCTGCGCAACGATTTTCGCGCGCACGTCTTCCGGCACGGCCATGACCATGTCGGTGCCAACATAGCCGGGCGACACCGTGTTCACGGTAATGCCGAACTTCGCATTTTCCTGCGCAAGGGAAATCGTGAATCCGTGCATGCCGGCCTTGGCGGCGGCGTAGTTGGCCTGTCCGTACTGGCCTTTCTGGCCGTTGATCGAACTGATCTGCACGATGCGTCCGAATTTCCGTGCACGCATTCCGTCAATCACCGGGCGCGTCACGTTGAAGCAGGAGCCGAGGTTGGTGTTGATGACCTCCTGCCACTGCATCGCGTTCATCTTGTGGAACGTGGTGTCGCGCGTAATGCCGGCGTTGTTGATGAGGATTTCAACCGGGCCGAGCTGGCTTTCCACATTGCGCACCATTTGCTCCGCGTCGCTCGCATCGGCGACATCGCCGCGTGCGATCGCGAATTCGAAGCCGGCCTTGCGCTGGGCTTCCTGCCAGGCCAAGGCCCTGCTCTCGTCGCGGTAGTTGGTGGCGACCTTGTGGCCAAGCCCGGCCAGGTGGCGGCAAATGGCCGTACCAATACCGCCAGTACCGCCAGTGACGAGGGCGACGCGTGCCGTCATGGGTCCTGCTCCTTGTTCTGATGAAAGGGAATCACGCTGGTGGGATTGTGCATGCGGCGTCAACAAACGTCCTTCCGCAGCGCCGCAAAGGGCGCGGGTTTCAGTGACGCACGCGGAATGCGCGTGGCATCGAACGCGGTGAGTGCGTGCGACAGGAAACGGGCGACGGTCGTTGCCGCCGGCAGCGGCTGGCCGAGGAAG
>JASLGB010000133.1 GCA_030150315.1 Dokdonella sp.
CCCCGCTGCACGCCGGCGACACGCTGCTGCTCGCCTCCGCCGGTTCCGCGCAAACGACCGCACGCTGGTCGCTGGATCCGCGCCCGTGGCTCGATGCCGATCCGTCGCTGCCGATCCGCCTCATCCGCGGAACGCATTTCGAGGCGCTCGATGCAGCGTCACGCGCCGCCCTGTTCGAGGCCACGTTCCGCATCGCGGCCGAGTCCAACCGCGTCGGCTACCGTCTTGATGGCGCGCGCCTCGCGCTCGCGGCGCCGCTGGACATGGTGAGCGAGCCGACCGCGACCGGCACGGTGCAGCTTCCGCCCGGCGGCCAGCCGATCGTGCTGATGGCCGAGCACCCCGTCACCGGCGGCTACCCGCGCATCGGCCAGATCGCCGCGGTCGACCTGCCGCGGCTGGCGCAACGGCGGCCGGGCGATACCCTGCGCTTCGCTCCGATCAACCTCGACGACGCGCAGATGCGCTACCTTCGACGGGAGCGCGAGCTGGCCCGGATGGTCGACGCGATCCGCGCGCGCCGCCACTGAAAGCGCCGCGCGCGGACCGCACAGCATGTCCCGCCGCGCCGCCCCTGCCTCCACGGATCCCTCACGCCCCGGCATGACTGCGCGCATCGACCTCAACAGCGACATCGGCGAATCCTTTGGCGCATGGCGCATGGGCGATGATCCTGGCGTGCTGGAGCACGTCACCTCGGCCAACATCGCCTGCGGCTTCCATGCGGGCGACCCGGACACCATGTTCCGCACGGTCGCACTGGCCAAGCACCGGAACGTCGCAATCGGCGCACACGTCGGCTTCCCCGACCTGCAGGGGTTCGGCCGCCGCGAGATGCGTCTGGAACCAGCCGAGGTGCATGCACTCACGCTGTACCAGATCGGCGCGCTGTCGGCCTTCGCCCACGCGGCGGGCTGCCGCTTGCGCCACGTCAAACCGCATGGCGCGCTGTACAACATGGCCGCGCGCGACGCGACGCTGGCGGACGCGATCGCCGCTGCCACGCGCGCGTTCGATCCGGGCCTCGTCCTCGTCGGCCTCGGCGGCAGCGAACTAACACGTGCCGGCGAGCGCGCAGGCCTGGCCGTCGCGCACGAAGCCTTTGCCGATCGCCGCTACGAATCCGACGGACGACTGGTGGCGCGCGGCACGCCCGGCGCCGTCATCGAAGACGTCGACACGGCTGTCGCGCAAGCGGTTTCCATCGCCACCCGCGGCTCGCTGACGGCGCGTGACGGAAACAGCTTGTGCGTGCAGGCGGACACGCTGTGCGTACACGGTGATCGCACGGATGCGCGCGTCTTCGCCGCGCGCCTGCGTGCCGCGCTGGACGCCGCCGGGGTCCACGTCCAACGCATCGAACCGGGAAAACCGCAATGAACTACTGGCCCTTGCTCGGCGTCGCTGTCGTCGTCGCCGGCTTCCTGCTCAAGCGCAATCCGCTGTTGGTGGTGATCATGGCCGGCCTCGTCAGCGGCATGGCCGCTGGCATGGGCGTGGGCGACCTGCTCGCACTGATCGGCAGCTCGTTCGTCAGCAATCGCGCCCTGATGCTGTTCGTACTGACCTTGCCGGTGATCGGACTGCTTGAGCACTACGGCCTGCGCGAACGTGCCCAGGCCTGGATCGCAGGCTTCCGCTCCATGACGCTGGCGCGCCTGCTGGTGTCCTATCTGGCCCTGCGCCAGCTGTTCTCGATGTTCGGCCTGATCGATCTGGCCGGGCATGCGCAAACCGTGCGTCCCCTGCTTGCGCCGATGAGCGAAGCCGCCGCGGCGGACGGCGAGCAACCACTCGACGAGGCCGACCGCGATCGCATCCGCGCGCTGGCTGCGGCCACCGACAACGTCGGCCGCTTCTTCGGCGAGGACGTGTTCCTGGCGTTCGGCGCGGTGCTGCTGATCCAGGGCTTCTATGCACGCCAGGGCATCCACCTAGAGCCGCTGGAGATCGCGCTGTGGGCATTGCCGACCGCAATCGCCGCCTTCGTCATCCACGCCATCCGCATCGCCTGGTTCCAGCGCAGCCTGAAACGGTCGCGTCGCGCGAGGGCGCTGCCATGATCCGCGTCGAGTTCGTGTATTGGCTGGTCGGCCTGTTCCTGCTGGTCGCCGCGGTCATGAATGCACGCGAGCGACGCTGGTCGATGGCCACGTTCTGGCTCGTGCTGGCCGCCGCCTTCCTGCTCGGCGACGTGATCGAGGCGGCCACTGCCGCCGGCGCGCGCTGGCCATCGCAGCTGATGGGCCTTGGCGTGGTTGCGCTGGGCCTGCTGGCAGCACGCGGCCCATCCACGCCACTGCGCGAGGAGCCTGCAGCGAACGGGCCGGCGCCCGGCAATCGCCTGTTCGCTCCCGCGCTCGCCATTCCGCTGGTGACCTTGCTGCTCGTGCTGGCTGCGCCGTATCTGCACTGGGGCAGCTCCGGGCTTATCGACGAGTCGCACATCACCCTCGTTTCGCTCGGCCTCGCCTGCCTCGTCGCACTCGCCTACGCGCAGCGCGTGACCCGCTCCAGCCTCGGCCGCTCGATGGCACAAGGGCGACGCCTGCTGGATGCGGTCGGCTGCGTCGTGCTGCTGCCGATGCTGCTCGCCACCCTCGGCAACGTCTTCGCCGCCACGGGCGTCGGCGATGCCATCGCCGCCCTCGTCGGCATGACCATTCCCACCGACAGCCGCCTCGCCTGTCTCGCGGCGTTCGCGTTCGGCATGGTTCTTTTCACGGTGATCATGGGCAATGCCTTCGCCGCGTTCCCGGTCATGATGGCCGGCATCGGCCTGCCCCTGCTGGTGCTGCAGCACGGCGCACAACCTGCCGTACTCGGTGCGATCGGCATGCTGACCGGCTATTGCGGCACGCTGCTGACGCCGATGGCGGCCAACTTCAACATCGTGCCCGCCGTGTTGCTGGAGCTGCCCGACCAGTACGGCGTGATCCGCTCGCAGGTGCCGACGGCGCTGGCCTTGCTGGTGGTCAACTTCGTGCTGATGTGGGCGCTGATCTGAGCGAGTCCGAGGCGACCGGATCGCGCAGCGTGCCTGCGCGCGGCTTGGGTCGAATCAGGTGCGGGCGGCACGGCCGCTGCGCAGCAGCCGACGGACGGTGCGATGCGTCGCAGCGCTTCGACATGCACGCATGCCAGAATCGAACATCCCATTGCACCGAGCCCGACCGATGCCTGCCGCTCCGACCATCCTGCTGACCGGCTTCGAGGCATTCGGCGGCGAATACATCAATCCCTCGCGCGAGATCGTGCTTGCCCTCGACGGCGAATCCCTCGGCGCGCATCGCGTGGTTGGAGCCGTTCTACCCGTTGCGTTCCAGCCGACGCTGCCGCTGCTGGAAGCCCTGCTCGAGGAACACTCGCCGGACGTGATCGTGGCACTGGGCCAGGCCGGCGGCCGCGCGGAGCTGACGCTGGAGCGAGTGGCGATCAATCTCATCGATGCGCGCATCCCGGACAACGACGGCGAGCAGCCGATCGACGAGGCGGTCGTGGTCGATGCACCGGGCGCGTATTTTTCGAGCCTTCCACTCAAGGCCGTGCACGCGCACCTGCGCTCGATCGGCATTCCCGCCGCGCTGTCGCTGACCGCCGGCAGCTTCGTCTGCAATCAGGCGTTCTTCGCCCTCGCGCACCTGATCGCCACGCGCTGGCCGGCCAAACGGGGCGGCTTCGTGCACGTTCCCTGGTTGCCCGAGCAGGCGGCGCGACACCCGGGTCAGCCGAGCATGTCGCTGGAAACGATGATTGCCGCCGTGCGCGCCGTCCTTGAATGCACCATCGCCACACCCACCGACCTGCGCGTGCCAGGCGGCGTCGAGTGCTGAACCGGCTCGCCGCGCAAGCGAGCGCCGGTCTCAGCAGCCCTTGTCGGCGCCGTCTTCCGGCGTGACCTCGATGATGATTTCGCCGGTCTTGGCGAACGGCAGGCTCGTCTTGACCGCATCGGTGGCGTAGTAGAAGCCGCCCTTGGTCGGCGCCTTCACCGCCTTGCGCACTTCCGTCTCGTAGGACTTGCCGATCGCATCCGGCGTGGTCGCGACCACGAACCGGCGCACCTGATCGAGCGAGACGCAGGCGAGCAGGCGCGTGCGCCGGAACGGCCTGATGTCGAGATTCAGCGGCTTGACCTCGATCGGCGCGCGCACCGTGTCGTCATCGCCGAGCACGTACAGCAGCGGCTTGAACACGACCTTGCCGCGGCCTTCGGGATTGCGGCGCGCGAGGACCTGCAGGCGCACCGAGGCGCGGTCGAGATGCTCGGGCAGTTCGATCAGCCGGTAGCGGCTGGAACCTTTCGGGAAGTCGCGGCGCGG
>JASLGB010000173.1 GCA_030150315.1 Dokdonella sp.
TCGTGGCCGACCACCGCCAGCACATGGCGGAACGCATCGTCGGTGGCGTGCTCCGGGTCGGCCAGCAAATACTTCGCGTTGAAGATGTTGAGGCCCTTGTTCTCCATCGCGCCCATCGTGAAGTCGTGCGTCGCGACGATGTGGAACACGTCGAGGTCGTAGCAGCGGCCAAAGCGCTGCTCGTCCCAGCGCATCGCCAGCTTGAGGCACTCCATCGCCCAGCCGCAGCGGCCGATCGCATCCGCCTCGGCGTGGATCGCAAGGCGCACGCGGCGACCTTCGGCGGTGACGAAGCAATCCTCGATCGTTTCGAGCCGACCGGCGACCAGGGCGAACAGGTAGCTCGGCTTGGGATGCGGGTCGACGAAGCGCGCCCAGTGGCGGCCGTCTGCCAGCTCGCCCGCGCCATCGGCGTCGCCATTGGACAACAGCAGCGGAAAACGCGCCTTGTCGGCACGCAGCGTCACGGTGTAACGCGCCAACACGTCGGGGCGATCGAGGAAGGGCGTGATGCAGCGGAATCCCTCGGCCTCGCATTGGGTCAGCAGGAAGCGCGCATCGGCACGGCCGCTCGCATACAGGCCTTCCAGCGCGGTATTGGATTCCGGCGCGATGCGCACGCGCGTTTCGACCACGGCGCGATCGGCACCCAGCGGAATCGTCAGCGCACCATCGGCGAACCGGTATTCGGTGGCGTGGAGCGTGCGGCCATCGACGCGCACCTCCAGCAGCTCGATGCGCTCGGCGTCCAGTCGCAGCGGCTGTTCCGGCTGCGAGCCGTCGCGCATGACCTGCAACCGCGATGCGACTTCGGTGCACGTCGGATCGAGATCGAATTCCAGCGCCACATCGGTGATGCGCCAGGCGGGAGGGCGGTAATCGCGCAGCAGCACGATGGGTTTGGAGGATTCGGGCGACATCGGCAATTCGTGGAAAAATGAGCGTTTTGCAGGCTAGCACGCGCCATCGGCGCGCGTGTATCGTCGCCAACCCCCTGCTCGTGGACACCGGCGCATGACCTTTGCACTGCCGACTTTTGCCGATATCCAGGCCGCTGCCGAATGCATCGCAGCGCATGCGCACCGCACGCCGGTCCTGCGCTCGCGCTCGATCGATGCGTTGGTCTGCGCCGAGCTGCATTTCAAATGCGAGAACTTCCAGCGCGCCGGCGCCTTCAAGTTCCGTGGCGCGTGCAATGCCGTATGGTCGATGCCGGATGCGCTCGCCGCCCACGGCGTCGTTACCCATTCCTCGGGCAACCACGGCGCCGCACTTGCGCTCGCCGCCAGGACACGCGGCATTCCGGCGCACGTCGTGGTGCCGGATGGCGCGGTGAAATCCAAGCTGGCCGCGATCGAGGCGAGCGGCGCCATCCTGCACCGCTGTGCGCCGACGATTGCCGCGCGCGAAGCCATGGCGGAGGAAGTCCGTGCACGGACAGGCGCGACGATGGTGCATCCCTACACCGATCCGCGCGTGATCGCCGGGCAGGGCACCGCGGCGCTGGAGCTGCTGCGCGAGACCGGCCCGCTCGATGCGCTGGTCGCGCCGGTGGGCGGCGGCGGCCTGATCGGCGGCAGTGCGATCACCGCGCATGCCCTGTATCCGGAACTGGCCGTGCATGGCGCAGAGCCGACCGGCGCCGCCGATGCGTTCGATTCCTTGCGCAGCGGCAAGCGCACGACCGATCTGGTCCCCGATACCGTTTGCGATGGCCTGCGCGGGCTGCTTGGCGCGATCAACTTCCATTTGCTGCAGCAGCATGCGGTGCAGGTGCACACGGTGGCCGATCCGGCCACCGTTGCCGCGATGCGCCTGATCTGGGAGCGGCTGAAAATCCTCGTCGAACCGTCGTCGGCGATTGCGCTGGCGGTGATCCTCGCCCATCGCGAGTCCTTCGCCGGCCGCCGCGTCGGCGTGATCCTTTCCGGCGGCAATGTCGATCTGGACGCGCTGCCGTGGTGAAGCGGCCGCTGCGCTGACGCGGGTGGCGGCCGTTGGCCGCTCCGGCAAGCCCGTTCCGAGCCCTGCAGCGAACCGCGCCGTCCCCACCTAAACACGCCTTCCTTCCGGCTGCCCGCCCACTGGCGCGAAGCGGCGCGCCCTGGGCTTCCGGTTGCGCGAGTTGCCGCGGACTTTTTTCGGAATTGCGGGAGACGGCATCAGCACGCTGCCGCATAGCTGGGGATGAGCTTTCGCCAGCGCAGTCCGGGCGCGGCATCGCTCCCGTTCGTCGGGCAGCGCCGAAGCCGACCTCTTCGCGACGGTTCCATGAAGGCAGGTGGCGGCTTTCCTGCGTTCGCCAAGGTCGCCAAAAAAAAAGGTATCGTCCGCGCCTGGAGCGGCAAGCCGGCGTGATCGGCTGCCGTGCAGGGGATGCCGTAGTCGCGGCAAGAACGGGGGATTCACGTGAACACACGTTTGCAGGTGCTCATCCTGAGCACTGCCATGGCCGTATTGGGCGGCTGGACCGGAGCCGGACGCGTGAGCGCCCAGGATCAGGTAGGAGCGCTTCCACTCGAGTTCGCGGCGGTGTTGTCGAACGGCGAGATCAAGGGGAGCGGGCCCAGCGACAAGCCCTTCGTGCCGCCGCTCGTCGAACGGCCTGCTGCGCCGGTGGTTGTGCTCGGCCAAGGCTACGGTGGTGAGGTCGAACCAAACGGCACGGTGGCGACCGCGTCGCCGCTGGTCGGCACCGGCGGCGTCGTGCGCGCGAACCTCTATCCTGCCGGCGACATCGATTACTACAGCTTCACGGGCAATGCCGGTGACCGCGTCTACGCGGCGACGATGACGTCGGCGTCCGCCGGCACCAGCACCGACAGTCAGCTCACGCTGCTGGACAGCGACGGCTCGACGGTGATCGAGTTCGACGACGACAACGGCTCATACGCGGCGCTGTCGTCGTCGATCGCGGGTGCCACGCTGCCCGCTACGGGCACGTACTACCTGCGCGTGAACGACTTCACCGCCGGCACGACGTCGCAGCGCGGCTACGAGCTGTATTTCCGCCTGCAAAGCGGTGTGCCGACGCCCGAAGTCGAAGGCAACGACACACCGGCGACGGCCAATCCGCTGCCCGCCAATGGCTGGGTCAGCGGTGCGCGCAACCCTGCTGCTGCAACCGAGCAGGACTGGTACCGAATCGACCTGAATGCAGGCGACACGGTCTACCTCGCCCTCGACCTCGACCCCGAGCGAGATGGGACGAGCTGGAATGGTCGCCTCGGTTTTGCACTCTTCGGCGATAACGGCAACCAGATCCTCGTCGTGGACGATGCTGGCACCAGCGACATCGCGCCGTGGCCGAACATTCCCTCCGAGGCCATGTTCATGACGGTCAAGCAGGCGGGCACGTACTACGCATTCGTCGACTCGGCGAGTGCGGCCGTCGGTGGCCCCACCGCCACGTACCACCTCAGCGTGAGCGTGCATCCCGCGGTCGACGAGGGCGTCAGTTGCACCACGTACACGAGTACCGACGTGCCAAAGACGATCGGTCCGAGCGCCGGTCTGACCAGTTCCACAATCACGGTTCCCTCCACACCCGGCCTGCGCATCGCGGACGTCGACGTGAGCATCACGCTCAACCACGCGCTCATGCAGGATGTCGATGCTCACCTGAGATCGCCGGCCGGTACCAATGTCGGACTCTTCACCGACATCGGTGCCGGTGCCACCGGTGGCCAGACCCAGATGGACGCCACCTTCGACGACGAAGCGGCCACTCCCCCCGCCTTTACGGTTCTGCGCGGCATGCGGCTGAAGCCCGAGAACAATGCCACTGCCGGCACAGCATCCACTTCCGGCGCCTATCGTCTGTCGTGGTTCGACGGACAGGATCCGGCGGGCACCTGGACGCTCGATCTGTACGATGACAACGCGGATGCGAACGGAGGCAACCTGACGGCGTGGAGTGTGCGTATCTGCGCCGCGCCGCCGCCGCCGGAGTGCCCGACGGGCTTCGTGCGGACCACGGCCTATTCGACCGATTTCGAATCCGGTGCGTCGGGTTTCACGCACAGCGGTACCCAAGACGAATGGGAGCTCGGCCTGCCGACCATGCAGGCGACGATGACACTGAATCCGGTCGCCGCATTCACCACCTGCAACAGCGGCGTGAATTGCTGGAAGACCGATCTGGACGGCACCTACAACGCAAGCAGCAACCAGGATCTCTACTCGCCCGACATCGACCTGAGCGGCCTCGTCGGCCCCGTCGTGGTGTCATGGGCCCAGCAGCACCAGGTCGAGACCGCCAACTTCGACCACTTTTTCGTCGACATCGAGGAGGTCGGTGGCACCTCGGCCCAGCGCCTGTTCGAGTGGCTCGATCCCACGCCGATCAGTGCTTCGGCCGGCACTGGCAATCCGCAGGCCAACATCGGTACCGCGATCGGCTGGGGAGAGCGCAGCGTGCGCGCCGATAGCCTGGCGGGGCTCAAGACGCGTCTGCGCTTCCACCTCGACAGCGACTCGACTGTGCAGTTCGGTGGCGTCGCGATCGACGATGTCTCGGTTACGGCCTGCCGCGCGGCGACGGCCGATCTTGCGATCACCAAGACCAACGGTGTGACGACCTCGACGCCGGGCGGCAGCACGACCTACACCATCACGGCGAGCAATCCGACAGGTGGCGATGCGATCATGGGCGCGACCGTGGCCGACACGTTCCCGGCCGCATGCGACAGTCCGACCTGGACCTGCGTTGGCGCCGGCGGCGGTACCTGCACCTTCAGCGGCAGCGGCCACATCGCCGACACGGTGAACCTGCCGAGCGGCGGTTCGGTGACCTATACCGCGCTCTGCCCGATCAGCGCGACCGCAACCGGCAGTCTGACCAACACGGCCACCGTAACCGCACCGGCGGGCGTGACCGACCCGACGCCGGGCAACAACAGCGCCACCGATACCGACACCTTGTCCCCCACGGCGGATCTGTCGATCACCAAGACCGACGGCGTGACTTCGGCCACACCGGGTGGCTCGGTGACCTACACGATAACGGCCAGCAACGCCGGCACGAGCAGCGCAACCGGCGCGACCGTGGCCGACACGTCCCCGGCCGCATGCGACAGTCCGACCTGGACCTGCGTTGGCGCCGGCGGCGGTACCTGCACCTTCAGCGGCAGCGGCCACATCGCCGACACG
>JASLGB010000215.1 GCA_030150315.1 Dokdonella sp.
CCGCGTCCCCCGCCGCGAACGGCCGGCGCTTGCCTACATCTGTCTGCGGCTGGATCAGCAGCGCCGCGTCCGCGAGATTCGCCGACGCTGATCCGCGTTTCGTCCAAGGTGCCGCACTACCGATCCGCCGGCACTCGCGCCGGCCAGCTCAGCCGCAGTACGAATCGTCTGCCGGCACCGGGCGCGTCGCGCGCTGCACCACGCCGATGAAGTGATCCAGGTTGAGCGGCTTGGTCAGGTAGTGATCCGAGCCCGAGCGCAAGGCCGCATCGCGTGCGTCAGCGGTGGAAGTCGCCGACAGCGTGATGATGCGGCCATGGAAGCCGTGCGAGCGCAGCTTGAACACGGCGGCATTGCCGGACAGCCCCGGCATCTCTACGTCGATCAGCAACAGGTCGGGCGGTTGGCGGGTCACTTCGTCGATGGCCGCATGCGCACTCGCCACCAGCCGCACGCGGAAGCCCAGATCGAGCAGCAGGGCTTCAAGCAGCTGCCCGATGTCCGGATCGTCGTCGACCACGAGCGCATCCAGATCGGTCATCCACGGCGCCGCCTCGGTATCGGGCGTGCTCGGAGCGACATCCAGCGACATCGGCGGCAGCTCGACGATGAAACGCGTTCCGCGCCCCAGCTCGGATTCCAGCTCCATCGTGCCGCCCATCTGGTCGATCAGCCGCCGCACGATGCTGAGTCCGAGGCCGGCGCCCTTGCTGCCGGCGTGTCCGCCGCGATTGAAGGGCTGGAATACGCGCTCGCGGAACTCCGGCGAAATGCCGATGCCGGTATCGGAGATTTCCATTCGCAGGCGCGCATCGCGCCAGCGGAAGAAGGCCGAGATGCGCCCTTCCTGCGTGTAGCGCACCGCGTTGGACAGCAGGTTGACCGCGATCTGGCACACGCGGACGTCGTCGAACATCGGCAGCGTCGGATTCTCGTCGCGCTCCACGCGCACGTCGAAGGCAAGCTGCTTGTCCTCGGCCAGCGGCCGGAACATGTCGTCGATGTCCTGCGCCATGGCGTCGATCGCCAGCACGCCCGGAGTGAGCAGCGCGCCCGCTTCGCCACGACCGTACTCGAGCAGGTTTTCCGCCAGCGTGAACAGGTACGAGGCATTGCGCCGGATCGCGCCGATCGCCTGCTGTGCATGCGCCTCGTCGAGCGGTTTTTCGAGCAGGTGCAGATAGCCGAAGATCGATGTCAGCGGCGTGCGGAAATCGTGGCTGAGCGTGGCGATCAGCGCATTCTTGAGCGCGTTGGCTTCCTCCAGCCGCGCGCGCTGCTGCTCCAGCTCGCTGCGGATTTCCTGCAGCCGGCCGATGGCTTTCGATTTCTCGTAGGTGGCCAGCACCGCATCGTTGCCGAGCTGCTGCTGCGCCCGCTGCTCGGAGCGTTGTTCCTCCGCGTCGAGCAACAGCACATGGAACACCGGTGGCTCGGCGATGAGGTGCACATGCACGCTGCGTCCGTTGCGCAGCTCGACGAACGGCAGGTCCTGATCGCCATCCAGCGGCAGGCCGATGAACAGGTCCTGCAGCTCGCGCAGGCCATCGGCACCGTCGAAGCCGAAGTGCGCCAGATCGCCTTGCACATCGCGCAGGCACCAGTCCGCATCGAAACTGATCAGCAACGGGCGGGCACGGCGCAGCAGGGTGTCGCGCAGCCAGTCCTCGACCACCGGCGGCAACGCCATCACGACGGCAATCCTTCGGCGAGCCGGGTGAAGGCATCCTCCACGCCGTCGCCGGACAGGGCGCTGGTCTCGAATACCGGCAATTCCGCGCGCAGCCGCGCCAGCGTGGCCGGTGCGACTTCCCAACGGTCGACGAGGTCGAGCTTGTTGACGGCGAGCACCGCTGCCGCGCCCGGCAGGTCGCGCCGTGCCTGCTCGAGCAGCGCCAGCGCGGCATGCAGAGTCGCCTCGCGCGTGCCGTCGGCCACCATCAACAGGGCCGACGCACCGCGCAGGTAGTTGGCCCCGGGTGCGTCGAGCGTGCCGCGGCCGGCGATATCCCAGACGACGAACTTGAGCGGATCGCGTCCCGGCAGCGACATCTCCTTGCTGTCGACCTTGACGCCGACCGTGGTCAGGTACTTGTCCGAGAACGTGCTGCGCACGAAGCGCGCGACGAGGCTGGTCTTGCCGACACCGAAGTCGCCCAGCAGGCAAAGCTTGTGTGCACGCATCTCAGCGTTTCTCCACGATCGTCAGGCGCAGATAGGCGACGCGCCGGTTGGCCTGGACGTCGCCGTCGGTCGCGACATCGCCGATACCGCGCGCCGCCAGCGCCAATGCCAGCCATCGCGCGCGTTCGCTGCGCAACTGCTGGTTCTTCTGTTCGGAGCCGACATGCGTATTGGTGCCGACCGCCGTCAGCTGCACTTCGAGGCCGGCCACCTTGGCCAGCTCCTGCGCCCGGCGCGCCTCGCGCGCAATCGCCTCGACTTTTTCCACTGCGGCGTCGGCCGGCTGCGTCTCGTCGAGGAAGTCGACCACCAGTGACGGCAGGCTGGCGGCGATGCGCGCCAACGCCTCGCGTGCGGCCGCGACGGCATCCACTTCCGGCTGCACGCGCGCTTCCACACGCGCGACGCCGGCAACCCAGCCGGCTCGCTCGCTGGCGTGATCGATCCATGCCTGCGGCGCCGCGCCATCCAGCAGCAGCACACCATTGCTGGCCGTGACCTGCACGCTGGCCGGCGCCTGCAGCAGGCGCTGCGCGCGCCGCGCCACGACGAGGTCGTCGGTGGAGATGTAGCCGGTGGTTTCCAGCCGCGGCTGCACGTCGCCGAAACGGCTCGCATCCAGCACCACCGGCTCGGCGTCCGGATCGAGCAGGCCGTGCACGACGATGCGACGCCAGGGCTTGGAGTCGATGCCCTGCACGACGAAGCCGGCATGGTCGTCCAGCTGGCTGCGCAAGGCATCCACGTCCGCCTGCCAGCGCTCGCGGCCGAGCAGAAACGCGAACAAGGCCGCCGCCAGTGCCAGCACGATCAACAGCAGCGGCAAGCGCGACGGCGTCTTGCGGCTGTCCCCCGGATCGACATTGCCGGCCTGCTGCGCCAATGCCATCGGCTGCAGCGATTCGCCCCAGAACGCATTGACCGCGTCCGGCTCGATCGCCGGCTGCGCGGAAAGCTGCTCGTGGACTTCCTCCAGCCGCTGTTCGAGCAGGCCATGCAAGGCCGGCGGCGGCACGCCGCGAATGAAGCAGGCGAGGTTCGCGCGCGGGCCATGCAGCAGCCACACCAGATGCTCGCCGACGCGGACGGATTCGAGCGCGTTGCCGTCCTCGCTACCGACGGAGTCGCCAACGAAATCGCCCAGCGCGGTCAACATTCCGGCGATCGCGTCCTTGTCCAGCTGCGGCAGTCCGGGCGCCGATTCGTGGTGCAGCACCAGCCCGGTCTCGCACTCGATCAGGAACACGTGATCGATCGCATACGCGAGCCGGTGCTTGAGCACGACCTGTGCATACGGGACGCCCGCGCGCCAGGCCTCCATGCGCCATGCCAGTCCGCGCAACGTGAAACTGCTTTCGATCGCGCCGTTGAGGTCGGTCACCAGATTGCGCAGCGCCTCGGCGATCGACTTGCGGATCAGCGGCCCGATGATCGGAAACAGCACATCGATCAGGCTTTGCCGATTGCGCTGCACGGCCGCGCCCAGCGCCTGCGACACGGGCGAGGCCAGTGCATTGGCGACGCGCGCAGTGGCAGCCTCGCCATCGAGCGCTTCCAGTGCAGCGGGAAGGCGCTCGGGCAGTGCCTGCTGCGCCTGCTCCAGTTGCGCGATGCGCTCGCGCGCGGCATCGAGCTGACGACGCTCGTCCCCGATCAGGATATCCCGCAGGCGCTCGAAGCCGTCCGTGGACGACGCATCGTTGGCGGCGTCGAAGGGCGGGTTCGGTTCCTGGGGTGTCCCGGGCATGCTCACGTCGTCAGGCGAGCGCAAGCGCGGCTTATTTCAGCATCTGCAGATCGAAGTCACCCTTCAGCC
>JASLGB010000241.1 GCA_030150315.1 Dokdonella sp.
GCCTGGAACACGTTTTCGCCATCGACGGAGATGTTCATCGACAGCGTCGGATGCGCGTTGCTGGCATGGAACATGTCCGCCAGCCGTCCGCCCCAGCCGCGGCGTGTGAGCTGGTCGGCCGCCGAAAGCTGCCACACGACGGACTGGTCGCTGTGCGAGAACAACTGCCGCGGCACTGGCACGGCGCCGGATTCGTATTGCGCCTTGGTCAGCGGATGGATCAGCGGGCCGACGTTGGCGAGAACGGCGAGCGGAGAGTCGCTCTGGTTGAACAGCGCGGCCAACTGCGGCATCGAGGCGGCGAAACCGTATTCGCCGCCGTCAGCAGGGGCGACCTGCGGATGGAGCGGATGCAGGCCTGCAGCCGGCAGCGCCAGCGCGCCGCGCGCTGCCGCGTACTGCATCCGCGGCGGCCCCGAGCGCGGAACCACCATGTTGAACGAATCGTTGCCGCCGTAGAGATACACGCATACCAGCGCGCGGTAGTCGTCGCCGAGCAGATGACCCTGCGCGGTCGTGGCCGCATGCGCGAGCGTGAACTTGCCGGCGAAGTCGGTGAACAGCGCCGAGGCGGCGGTGGCGCACAGCGCGTGCTGGAGGAACTGGCGTCGTTTCACAAGGGCCTCTCAGCGCTCGATGGCATGTTCGGGAGAACTCAGGATCAGCCACAAGGCGTCCTGCACGCGGGTACGACGCCCGTCTGGGGAGCCCGCCGGCAGCGCTTGCAGATGCTCGCGCAATACCGTGGCCATCGCGGGCGACATCAGGCCGCTCATGAGCAGGCGGTCGTAGCGCGCCACCAGGGCGGCCGCGTCCGTGGCGAATGCGAGTTCCGGCTCCAGATCGACGAGGATCGACTGCGGATCCTGATAGGGCGCGCCGCGCCAGCGCCAGTAGATCTGCGCACCGATCGCGGCGGCCGTGCTGGCGATCGTCGTGTCGGTGGTGATCTGGAACTCCGGCGCATCGAGGCCGAGCGCCGTGAGCTCGCCGGGCGGCCGGTAGTCGGGCTGGAAGAAATTGAACACGCTCGGCGAGCGCAGCGCGGCCTGGCCGTAGTCGAACTCCGGGTTCCACATGAAATAGCGCCCGTTGTCGGCACGCCCATCGAGTGCGCGCCACAACTGGGTCAGGCGCAACAAGGGCTCGCGCAACTTGCCGCGCCGCATGTCGGCACCAGGCCGTTGGCGCGCTTCGGGATCGAGCAGCACGGCACGCACCGTCGCGCCGAGATCCCCGCGCACGCCATGGCCGTTGTCGGCGAACGCCTGCGCGACGCGCCGCACATAGGCCGGACTGGGATTGCTGCTGACGAGACGCCGGATCAGATGGTTCGCGATGAAGGGCCCGACATTCGGGTGGTGGAAGATGTTGTCCAGCGCCGCATCCAGATCACTGCGCGCGGAACCGCCAGCGGCAAGCAGGCCCTTGGGCAATGCCGCGCCCGGATACGTCAGCAGCTGCTTGGTGCCGGCGCTGGCGTGGTAGGCGTCCCACGGCTCCATCGGCTCCAGCCAGTACGCGTCGAAGCCCGGATTCGGCCAACCCACCGGCCCGGAGGGACACCACTCCCAGCCGCCGCCGGAACCGGCGCAGCCTTTCCAGTTCCAGCCGGTGAACACATGGGCGAAGCCGCGGATGGTCTCCTGCGAGTAGGTCGGCACCGGGCGGCTGTCGACGAGGATCGGCGTTCCATTCGGCGCAAGCTGCACCAGTCCGACCGAGAACAGCTGCATGACCTCCCGCGCGTAGTTTTCATCCGGCCGGATATTCAATGCCGCATCGGGCTTTCGATTGCGGAACATCGACAGGTAGTGGCCCATGACCGGACTGAGCGTGACGTTCTCGAGCAGGTCGCGGTAGTTGCCTAAGGCCCCGGTGACGAGCTGGTCGTAGTAGCGCGTCATTCCGCGCGGCGTCCCCTCGATCGTGCCGTTGCGGTCGGACACCACGAACAACTCGCTGAGCGCGAACGCGACACGCTGGCGCAGCTGATCCGGCGCGCGGACGGCGCGATCCCACCAGGCTTCCTGGCGCGCGTTCTGGTAGATCGGCTCGCCGGCCGCCTCAAGTGTTTGCACATACGGCAGATGAAGGGTCGGCGGCAGCGCGAACTGCTCGTCCAGCCAGGCGAGGTAGCCGATGTCGCGAAGATGCGTGATCGAGCCCGCATTGGCGCCGAACGTCGCCTGGGTCAGGAAGCGGCCCGCATCGACATCGTCGGGCGCGATCGTCGCCGGATCGTCGAAGCCGGCGACAAACAGTTCGTCGTAGGCGACAGCGGGCGCAGCCGCAACGGCCACGGCGGCCGCACAGAGCAGACGGTAAACGGAAGCCGGCATGCGGGCGCCCTTCCCCGATCGAGATGGAGCGAACGATCCTATGCGGCGCGGGCGCCCGTCGCGACGCCGGAGTTCATGAGCGTCGCCGGATCACCGACGACCGGCCCGGCCCCAGTGACCGGAACCCAGTGACCCGGACTCAGTGGCCCGGCCAGATCTGGTTGCGTTCCTGCTGGCGGTCCCACGCGCGCAGCTCGTCGCGGATATGCGCGATGCGCTGGCGCCCCAGTGTGTTGCGTCCTTCGTCCAGCACCTGCGCATCGAGAAGCTCGGCCAGACGCTGCGCCGTCGGCAACAGCATTTCCCACGCATCCAGCGCGCGCAGCGGGCCGGGCAAGGTCATGAACAGCGTCACGCCCGGCGTCTGCGTCGCCTCCAGCTGGGTCATGTCGAAGCTGCCCGGCTTGACCATGTTGGCCATGCTGAATACCGGGCCATCGGCGTTCTTGCCCAGCACCAGCCGATGGAAGATGCCCATGTCGCCAAATTCCAGCCCTGCCTTCTCCGCCGCCACGACGATGTCCGCACCGCCGAGCAGGTCGCCCGGGCGAGCCGCCACATACAGCGTGACGATGCGTTCGATCTGTCGCGTATCCGGCCGCGAGCCGACACCCGCCCCCGCATGAGTGCTTGAAGGGCGTTCGTCGCGCCGTTCCGAGACCGCCGCGCCGAGACGATCAAGCTCGGCGTGCAGCGCGGGATCGAGGCTCCTGCGATCCGCCGCTGGCACCGCGTCCGGATCGTCGATGTCCGCACCGAATACCGGCTCGATGCGCTCGCCCGATGGCGCCGCAGGCCGCATCGGCCGGCGCTCGCCCTGCCCGGGCTTCTTCGGTCGCCCGAACAGGTAGATCAGCAGCAACGCCACTGCTCCAAGCACGATCAGCGGAATGCCGACGGCGGGGTTCCAGGTCGTCATGGCTCGAGTCGCTCCGTTTCTTCGTTCATGCCGCGCCAGCGAGTTTGGCTGCTTCGGCGAGATCCACCTGCACCAGGCGCGATACGCCCGGCTCGCGCATGGTAACGCCGCACAGTTGTTTCGCGGCCTCCATCGTTGCCTTGTTGTGCGTGACGAAAATGAACTGCACGCGATCGCTCATCTCGCCGACCATCGACGAGAAGCGCCCGACGTTGGCTTCGTCCAGCGGCGCGTCGACTTCGTCCAGCAGGCAGAACGGTGCTGGATTCAGGCGGAAGATCGCAAACACCAGCGCAACCGCGGTCATCGCTTTCTCGCCGCCGGACAGCAGCGAAATGGAGCTGACGCGCTTGCCCGGCGGACGCGCCAGGATCGATACGCCGGTGGAAAGCAGGTCTTCGCCAGTCAGGTCCAGGTGCGCGTGGCCGCCGCCGAACAGACGCGGGAACAATTCCTGGAAGCCGGCGTTGACACGGTCGTAGGTTTCCTTGAAGCGCGTGCGCGTTTCCTTGTCGATCTTGCGGATCGCGCCTTCCAGCGTTTCCAGTGCGGTAGCCAGGTCGGTCAGCTGCGAATCGAGCCAGTTCTTGCGCTGCGATTGTTCCTCGTGCTCCTGGATCGCGGCGAGATTGACCGGCTCGAGACGGCGGATCTTCTGCTCGAGTTCGCCCAGCTCGGCCTGCCATTGCGTGGCGTCGGCTTCCTGCGGCAGGGATTCGAGCAGCGGTTCGATGTCGAACCCGCCCTCGGCGATCGCCGCCTTCAGCGCGTCGGCACGCAGGCTGTGTTCCTGCTGGCGCAGGCGCAGCTCGGCAATGCGGTCGCGGTGCTCGCCCATCGCCTGCTCGAAGCGGTTGCGCTCCTGTTCCAGTCGACGCAGTTCGGCGTCCTGCTCCTGCTGCGCCTGGCGCGCCTCCACCATTCGCCGGTCGACCAGCAGGCGTTGCTCCAGGCACGTCTGGCGCTCGGCCTCCAGATTCGCCAGCGGGTCACCGCCGACCTCGAGCTTCGCGGCGATTTCCGCGCGCCGTGTATCCAGTTGGGCCAGTTGCGCATGCATGCGTTGCAGCGATTGCTCCAGGGAAACCACCGCGGAACGTCGCGACTCGATCGTCAGCGCCAACTGGTGCGCGGCATCGCGCGCCTCGCGTGAATTCATGCGCGCTTCCTCGCGCGCCTCCAGCATCTTCCGACGCTCGCCATCGAGCAACATGCGGCGCTGCTCCAGGTCGCCCATGTTGGAAACCGCCACCTCCAGCCGCCCGCGTGCTTGCTGAGCGAGCTCCCGATCGGCGTCGAGCTTGCCGATGACTTCCTCCAGCTCGCGCTCCACGCGCGACAGGCGCTCCCGCGCGCTGTCGATGCGGCCGCGCTGGCTCTGCAGCTGGCCTCCGACTTCGGCCAGGCGTCGATGCATGGCGTACAACTCGCGCTGCGCATCGTCGCGCGTGCGCTCAGCGTCGATGCGCTCGCCCTTGGTACGGTCGAGCGAGTCGGCGTGCTGCGTGATTTCCTCTTCCAGCTGCGCCATGCGCGCACCCAGCTCGCGGATCTCGCGCTCACGCGCCAGCACGCCAACCTGGGCGCCGGCGCTGCGCTGGACGCGCAGGAAGCCGGGACCGATCCATTCGCCCTCTGGCGTGACCGCCGATTCACCGGTGGACATCGCGCCCAGGCGATCGAGCGCCTCGGCCAGCGACGCCACGGCATGCACGCGCGCCAGCAGCCCGCGCGCAGCCGCGGGGCCGGATACGCGCGCCGCCAGCGAGTGCGCGGGAACCGAAAGGCCGGCCTCGTGCGCGGACATCAGGGTCAGGTCGTGCTCGCCGAGCGATGCCAGTTCGTTCGCGCGCGCGGCCGGATCGTCGATCAGCACCGCTTCGAGCCAGCCTTCCAGAACGGTCTCGACCGCACGCTCCCAGCCCGGCTCGACCTGAAGCGCCTCGCCCAGGCGGCGGGCCTGCCCGAAGCCGAATCGATTCAACCATTCCTGCACTGCGCCGCCGGCGTCGCCGAGCGCCGCGTTCTGCAGGGCTTCCAGCGAGCCGAGGCGTCCACGCAGGCTTTCGAGATCGCCGCGGCTGCGACTGAGCGCCGCCTGCGTCTGCCGCTCCAGCTCCAGCAATGCCTCGGCAGCCTGGCGTCGATCATCCAGCGTTTCGGTATGCGCCTCGACCTGTTCGCGCAGCAGGCCATGCTCGTTGTCGAGCGCCTCCATCGCGAGCGACAGCTCGTCGATGTTGGCCGCCGACTTTTCGCTTTCGAGCGCGCTCAGCCGCTGACTGGACGCCAGGGCCTGCTTGTCGAGGTAGTCCAGCCGCGTGCGCTCGACTTCCGCCGCCTGCGCGGCACCGGATGTTTCGCGCGAATGGCTGTCCCATTGATCCTGCCATTCGGTCAGCTTGGCCTCGGCCGTGCGCAAGGCCTCGGTCGCGTTCTCCTCGGCCTCGCGCAGGCTTTCCAGTTGCGGTTCCGACTCGGCCATCTGCGCCTGGATTTCCTCCAGTCGCGCGCGATCGTGCTCGAGGTGCTCGGCCAGCTCGCCGTGCGCCTGCTCGGTCTCCTGGCGCGCGCGATCGAGCTGTTCGGCCAGTTCGCGGCTGTGCTGGATCTGCTGCTCCACGCGAGCGATGTCGGCACCGACGCGGTACACCTCGGCCTGAACCTGGTTCATGTGCTCGAGCGCGGCGTGGTGTTTCTCGCGTCCGGTTTCCAGCGCGGCTTCGGTTGAACGCTGCTCGGCCAGCTGCTGCTCGACAGCCAGTTCCGCCTTGCGCAGCGCAGCGGACTGCTCGTCCAGCTGCATCTGCGCCGCACGCAGCTGCAGCGCCTTGGCTTCGGCTTCCTTCTTCTTCTGTTCTTCCTTCAGCTTTTGCCAGCGTTCGGCCGTGCGCGCCTGCCGATTGAGGTGTTCGAGCTGCTTGTCGACCTCGTCGCGCACGTCGCGTACGCGATCGAGGTTTTCGCGCGTGGACTTGATGCGGCTTTCGGTTTCCTTGCGCCGTTCCTTGTAGCGCGAAATGCCGGCGGCCTCTTCAAGGTGGTTGCGCAACTGCTCGGGATCGGCCTCGACGATCTCGGAAATCATGCCCTGCTCGATGATCGAGTAGCTGCGCGGCCCGAGACCCGTGCCGAGGAACAGGTCGGTGATGTCGCGCCGGCGGCAGCGGACGCCGTTGAGGAAGTATTGCGACTGGCCATCGCGCGTGACCACGCGCTTGACCGAGATTTCGTTGTACGTGGCGTATTCGCCGCCGACCAGACCATCGGAGTTGTCGAACAGCAGCTCGACCTGCGCGCTGCCCACCGGCTTGCGCCCACTCGATCCGGAAAAGATCACGTCGGTCAGCGCGCCGCCACGCAGGCGGCTGGCGGCGCTCTCGCCCATCACCCAGCGAATGGCGTCGATGATGTTGGACTTGCCGCAACCATTCGGGCCGACCACGCCCGTCATGTTCGTCGGCAGATGCAGGGTGGTCGGATCGACAAAGGACTTGAAGCCGGCCAGTTTGATCGTAGTCAGGCGCATGGAGGGTCGATGTGGGCTGCGCCGCCGACGAAGGCGGCAAAATCGTGCGGAAGGAAGCGTGGCGCAAGGTTTCGGCGCAACCGGCGCAGGCGCGCTTGCGCAAGAGACGGCACGATCGCGCCGGAACGCTGCGGTGCGCCGTGCATCATTCGCCGGCGGAACGCGCGAGCGGCGGCGACGAGTCCGCACCGGCCGGCGCGGACTGGGCTTCGCTCGTCGAGGGTGCATTGGCAACGACTATCGTCGCGCCGTCGCGCAGTGTGGCCAGCTTCTCGTCCGCCGCGCGACGCGTCAGCTGGCGCCGGATCGCCTCTTCCAGCTGCTCGAACGCCGGAGGTTGCACCGCGCCCGACGAGGACAGGTGCAAGATGGCCCAGCCCTGCGGCAACTGCACCGGCTCCTTCAGGGTTTCGCCGGGCTTGAGGCTGTCGATGGCCTTGGCGATTTCCGGCGAAAGCTGTGCCGCGCGCAGATTGCTGAAGCTGCGTGCCGAGCGGGCGTCCTGGCGATAGTTGTTGAGCGTGAGGTCGAACGGCCGGGCTTGCACCGTCTTCAGCGCCTTGCGCGCGCTCGCCTCGTCGGCATACAGCATCTGGCTGAAGCTGTAGGTCATGCCGCTACTCTTGGCGACCTGGCGCTCGTATTCCTCGCGGACGCTCTTGTCGTCCACCGCCAGCGTGGCTTGCAGATGGCGCAGGGTGGAGGCGGAAACGGCCTGAAGGCGGCCAACCTCGACCAGCGCCGCGAACGAGGGATCGTTGCCCAGTTCCTGCTTGGTGACGTACTGGTCGACCAGCACGAGATCGGCCAGCTGTCGGGCCGCGCGCTCGTGCTGTTGCGGGTTGGACAGATCCAGCCCGCGCATTTGCGCAAACGCCTCCAGCACCGGCTGCGCGATCGATTCGCCATTGACCGTCAACGCCGGCGGTCCTGCAACGGCCTTCCGCGCGCCGGCAGACGGACTGCCTTCCTGGGCGGAGCACGCAGCGAGCAACGCCACGATCAGGGCAAGCGAAGAGGAACGCAGAGGCGTCGGAAGTCGGGTCGGCATCGTTCTTCAGTCCTTCGGAGCACTGGCGTCGATCGACAGCGCATGGATATCGGTTTGCATGAATTCGCCCAGCGCCGCATACACGGCACGGTGCCGCGCCAGCGGCAACTGCCCGGCAAAGGCGCGACTGACGATGCGGACGCGGAAATGCCCTCGCCCATCCTTGGCGCCTTCGTGACCGACGTGGCGATGGCTTTCGTCTTCGATCTCGAGCACCTCCGGCGCCAGCGCCGCGGTGAGCCGCTCGCGGATCGATTCGACGCGCGCGTTCAAGGAAGCACCTTGCGGAACGGCCGCACGACCACTTCGGCATACACGCCGGCCGCGACGTACGGATCGGCATCGGCCCATGCCTGCGCCGCAGCAAGGGAATCGAAGCCCGCCACGATCAGGCTGCCGCTGAAACCGGCCGGGCCCGGATCTTCGGCGTCGATCGCAGGGAACGGGCCGGCCAGCAGCAGGCGGCCCTCCTGACGCAATGTATTCAACCGCTCCAGGTGTGCCGGTCGCGCCGCGACACGGCGCTCCAGCGAATCGGGACGGTCGGTGCCGGTGATCGCGTACCACATGACGGGACTCCTGAACGGTCGAACCGCAATGGTAGCCGATGCATCGCGGGCGACAGCGTTGTCGATCCCGATTGCACGCGGGCGCGTTTACCCTGTACGCTACGGGCCATCGAATGGTTGCTGTTCCCGCGCGAAACTCCGCGGTGACGTGCCCGCCTTGCCGCAACCCATCCGACGATCAGAACAACAGGTGCATTTCCGGATCAGGGATCCGTGCATTTTCCGTTGCCTGCACCGCGAACCGCCCGGCCCGCCGGACGCACGCTGCAACGTAACGCCTCGACAGGACTTTCATGAGCCGCCCCGTGGCCGCCGATGTGCGAGCCAGCGCCCCGGGCATTCCGCCAGATCGATGCGGACCCGTGGCAAGCGAACGGACCGTCCGAAGAACCGCCAGTACCGCGAACCCTCGAACAATCCCTCACGGGATCGAGCATGAACCAGACGCCAGATCCGCCACCCCCAACTCCGCAGAGCAGCGCCTTCGGGCCAGTGCCGCAGCAGCAGGAAATCCCGCTGGCCGTGGTGCAGGGACAGCCCTTGCTGGAGATTCCGCAGGATCTGTACATCCCGCCGGATGCGCTGGAAGTCATCCTTGAAGCCTTTGAAGGACCGCTCGACCTTCTGCTGTACCTGATCCGGCGCCAGAACCTCGACATCCTCGATATCCCGATTGCCGAGATCACGCGGCAGTACATCGACTACATCGACATGATGCGCGAGCTGAAGCTGGAGCTCGCCGCCGAATACCTGGTCATGGCCGCCATCCTGGCCGAGATCAAATCGCGCCTCCTGCTGCCGCGCCCGCCCAGCGAGGAAGGCACCGAAGACGACCCGCGTGCCGAGCTGGTGCGCCGCCTGCAGGAATACGAACGCTTCCGCAAGGCCGCCGAGGACATCGAAGCCATGCCGCGACAGGAGCGGGACTTCGCGCTGGTGCACCTTGAGGTCGAAGACAAGAACGTGGTCCGCCTGCCGCCACCGGTCGAATTGCGCGAACTGCTGCTGGCGCTGAAAGACGTGATGAAGCGGGCCGAGCTGTACGGCCATCACGCGATCCGGCGCGACGCGCTGAACGTCCGCAGCCGCATGACCGAAGTGCTGAACACGCTCGGCGACGGTGCGTTCCACCGCTTCGAAAACCTGTTCGATGCCAGCGAGGGCCGACACGGCGTTGTCGTGACTTTCCTGGCCATGCTCGAGCTGGCCAAGGAACAACTGGTCGAGATCGTGCAGGAAGCGTCGCTCGCGCCGATCTACGTGCGCTCGCTGACCATCGCTGGCGACAGCGACACCGATGACAACGACGCCGATGACAACGACGCCAAGGATGCCGCGCAGGACGATGACGCGACCGACGCGTTCGAAACCCCGGGCCAGGTGGCTTGAGCCACACCGACCCGAACCATCGCGCACAGTCACGAAACGCCGGCAACGAGGCCGTATTCGAGCACCCCATGGAACTGCACCAACTCAAACGCATCATCGAGGCCGCCCTGCTCGCCGCATCGCATCCGATGACGCTGCCGCAGATCTCCGGCCTGTTCGACGAGCTGGCGATGCCGTCGCAGGAAAGCCTTGCGCGTGCGATCGCCGAGCTGCAGGCCGACACCGCCGAGCGCGGCATCGAGCTGGTCGAAGTGGCGTCAGGCTTCCGTTACCAGGTTCGGCAAGACGTGCATCCGCACATCACGCGCCTGTGGTCCGAGCGACCGTCGCGCTATTCGCGCGCACTGCTCGAAACCCTCGCGCTGATCGCCTATCGCCAGCCCATCACGCGCGCCGAGATCGAACAGATCCGCGGCGTGGCGGTATCGACCAACA